>JAJQDY010000051.1 GCA_021201965.1 Phascolarctobacterium sp. | reverse complement strand
TCAATCGCTATGGATTTTTTAACTGTTCAACTTCATTTTACAATCGGCCAAATTCTTCTAAAACAAGTTTTTAAGCGTTTTTTTAATATTTCAGGCAATAAAAAAGAGGCAGCCTCCTAAGGGAAGCTGCCTTTTCAGATTGTTTGATTTAGAAGCTCCAGCGGAAGCCCAGGTTAAAGAGTGCGCTGCGCCGGCCGCCTGCGTGTCCCAGGATCTGCGAGTAGCCGTCGCCTGAGCCTTGCATGCGTTTCTGCACGCCTATGCCGTATTCCGTGAAGGGCCTCATGTGCAGCTAGCTGATGGATGTCCCGTCTGCGGTACCTCCCATGCTCTGACCTACCGTCCATATTTCGCCTATCGTAATATACGGCTGCCAGCCGCTACCAAGGTTCCTTACCAGCTTAACGTTCGGGTTCAGCTGGAAGGCATGCATGGCCTTCGTGTCAATCCTTAACCCTGCGGCATTCGTGTAGTCATCCGCTCCGACATTCGTGTAGGATGCCATGAACGTCGGCAGGAAGGAATATTTCCCGTTTCTGAACTCCAGGTTGTATCCTGCCTTTGCCGCAATGCCGTAGTTGTAGAGATGAGTGTTCTCATATCCGTACATCGTGCGGATCTTGGCGGTTGTCCATCCTCCTGCCACCGTTGCCGCAACATAAAAGTTTCTGTTATAGAGCGTTCCCGTAACTCCTGCTATGCCGCCGTTCTGACTGATGCTGTTTCCTTCAAACTTCTGATAGATGCCGTCATAGCCCACATATCCCGTTAAAACTCCTGCCCATTTGCCGTAGTCCTTCACGGCACTGTCCACTCCTACCAGGACGCCGTAGTATTTGGCCTTCAGCGTCATGTTCCCCTTGAAGGGTACCGTCTCAAAGGAGGAGAAGAGCCTTGCCCATACTCCCTGCTCCGTAAGTTCGTTGTTCCTATATATTCCGCCTTCTTCACCCTCTGCGTTAAGCCGCTCGCCCTTCGGCAGCCGGATGTAATATTCCGAGTGTTCGAAAGCGTAGTTATACATCATGGAGGCAGCATTGTAAAGTCCCATCTGGGATGCCTGGGACGTCAGGGCCGCAGGGTTGTTCTCCACCTTGTCAAAGGCGAAGTATCCAACGTCATCCCGGTCGTCGTAGCTTAAGTCGTACTGGTAGAGGGGCGTGTAGGCCTTCTGCTGGTTATTGCTGTCAGACAGCGTCCCCACCAATGACGTTACGTAATCCTTAAGCCCGTCTTCCGCAAAGGCTATTTCCACACTGCTCTTTGACGTGTCGCTGATGAGGTTCATTCCGGATATGTTGATCGTACCCGCATGCTCGCCGTAGCTTTTGGCCGTGATCCTGTCCATAGTTTCATTTGCCAGGTCCACGTCGGCAACCATGTTCACGTCGCCGCTGAGGCTGAATGATTTAATCGCATAGGTGTGGACCTCGTTATTTATGGTATTTAACGTAATACTGCCCATGATAAGGTCGGCATTGTTCATATCGTTATAGATGTAGAGGATATTGCTGCCCGCATCTTCGCTCGTCACGGTTACGGTGTAGTCCTCGCCGTCAATGCTGTCATTCATGAGCACTTCGCCGATTCCTGAAAGGGTGATGTTTATTTCGCTCCACCTGTCACTGTAGATGGCATTGTCTTCCGCAGCGCCGCCGCTTACTGCCGTATTGCCGCTGATGGAAAGGAGGCCACTGTCCGCAATTATGTTCATGATGCCGGCGTTGTAGATGGCGCCGCCTGCTGCTTCTTCGCCTTCGGCACGGTTATCCGTGATGCTGCCCGTTACGATAAGTTCGCCCATATTGACGATGGCGCCGCCCATGACCGTGCCCGCACCTTCCGCATAGTTGCCAGTTACGTCGCCCTCTATTGTAAGGCTGCCGTCAGCAAGAGAAATTGCTCCTCCTGCCGCATCGCCGTCACTGCTTTCCGCGTAATTGCCCGTGACTCTCCACGATATTGTGATACTGCTGCTGTCCATGGCGGCAATGGCTCCACCCGTCGCAGCTTCCGCTCCTTTTGCGTAGTTACCGGAAAGGTTTACGCCATCTTCAAGGGTAAGGGAGCCTGCGTTATAGACTGCGCCGCCCATGAAGTCGCCGCTTGCCTTAACCAAGTTCCACGAAATGTCACAATCAATGACGACGATGTCATCCTCATCAGTGTAGAACACTCCGCCATAGGCACTGCCGTTTTCCGTTTCCGTATGGTTGCCCGAAACGTCTCCCCTGGCGGTAATGACGGTTGAAGCTTCTGCCGCTTGGGTAAGGTAAATTACGCCTCCGTAGACATCGCCTTCCAAGGTCTTCACATAGTTATCCGACGCATCGCCCGTGATATGGACTTCCGTACTGATGGTATCAAAGATGGCGCCGCCTACTGCTGCACCCTCCGTTGATACGGTATAATTGCCGATGAGGTCCACGCCCTCTTCTATATTAAGGACGCCTTCGTTGCAGATTGCTCCGCCTAAGGCATTTTCCATGGCGCTGACGTAGTTGCCGGAAATGATCTCCCCGCTTATGGTTACGGTATCGTAGTTTTCCTCATCGTACTTACCCGTATAGAAGGCTCCGCCATAGGCGCTGCCGCCTGCCGTTCCCGCATGGCTTTCCGTGACATTGCCGCTCACGGTAATGGTGGTCCCTTCGCCTTCCTCAATCTTTTTAAGATAAATTACGCCGCCTGCCACGTCACTATTGTCAGTTACTTTGACATAGTTGCCCGAGGCATCGCCGTCTATGGCAACCTTTGTGCTTACGGTGTCGTAAATTGCGCCGCCATTGGCCTCCGTTGCGCCTATGACGTAGTTGCCTATAAGATTGCCGACAACAAGTTCTCCTTCTTCACCGCCCGTTATGGTTCCCGCGTTATAGATGGCGCCGCCATAGGCCCTCGCTACGCCTTCCGCATGGTTTCCGGAAACATCTGCCACGATAATGCTGCTTTCGCCCACGACGCCAATGGCGCCGCCTACGGCATAGCTGCTTTCACTTTAGGCGTAGTTCTCCGTAACATCACCCGTTACGGTAATGGTATTGTTCGATTCTCCGTCGTAGATGCCGCCGCCTACGGCATAGCCCGTGCCTACTTTCGCGTAGTTGCCGGTAAGTGAATCCGCATTGACCGTAAGCGTGCCGGTACTGTTATTATATATTACGCCTCCCCAGGCGTTTACTGTCGCTTCCGCATAGTTATCCTCTATGTCGCCCGTGACGCTGACGCTGCTGCTGCGTGACGCGCTTGGCGTATTGACAAGTCCGCCGCTGTAGGCACTGCCTCCTTCTGATGCGGCATGGTTTCCCGTAATGGAAGTGATGGTAAAGTGTGTTTCCTGATTTGTATTATTATATATTGCGCCTCCCCAGGCATCTCCCGTGCCTGCTTCCGCATAGTTTCCGGTAAAGCTGCCCTCGATGTCACCTATTTCTGCTTTCCCGTCTGCTGACAGCGCGCCTCCGTTATAGATGGCGCCGCCCCATGCATAGGACTCATCCGACTGCGCGTAGTTTGCCGCAAAATTGCCAGTAATGTCGCCTATTATGGCTTAGTTCGTGCTGCTGGTTGTGCCGTTAAAGATGGCGCCGCCTCCGGCAGCTCCGTTTTCCGCATCGGCATGGTTGCCGGGAAAAATGCCCGTGATGCTGTCTATTATTGCGTAAGACTCGGACGCATTCTCCGCAGCGTTATAGATGGAGCCGCCGTAGGCCATGCTGTTGTAGATGCTTCCGGTCCCGCCCGTCAGCTGTACATAGCTATTTGTGAAATAGCCGGTTATATTCTCAATTTCCGCGGTCCCATCAAAGGCCCTGTTTAAGATGGCGCCGCCATCGACCAGGCCGCTTGAACTGCCGGCGGCGGCTTTTGCATAGTTTTCCGTAAAGCTGCCGACAATGTCAACTATTTTGGCAGTACCCGCCTCAAGAGCACTGGTTGCCGCCGTCGCCATATTGGTAATGGCGCCGCCGCTCCGTCCTGCACTGTTGCCCGTGAAATCGGCGGAAATTTCCTTGATTTCCGCATAAATACCACTGGCATCTGCGTTGTTATTTATAACGCCGCCACTGGCCCCTGCCGTGCTGCCGCTGAATTCACCCGTAATGCTTTCTATGGTTCCCGTATTATAGATGGTGCCGCCCTCCCCGGCGGAATTTTCCGCAAAGGTGGCGGTAATGCTTCATATTTTCCCTTCGTTATAGACGCCGCCGCCTTTTTCGGCAGTGTTTACCGTAATCAGGCTGTCAAGTGTGGTAATGGTTCCTTTGTTATAGATGGCGCCGCCCGCGCAGGTTCCTCTAAAAATCCCGCAGGCATCGGCAATGTTAGCATCAAACGCACAGTTTTCTATGTTTCCAATACTGTTACTGTTATAGATGGCGCCGGCGTACGCACTGCCCTGGAAAAGGCTCCCCGCGTCGGATTCGTTACCGCTGAAGGAAGTTCCAGTGATATTGCCGATAGTGCCTTCGTTATAGATGGCAGCGCCGTATGCGCCTACATAATTAACAAGAGCAACATTGCCTACTGTAGACTGCCACACATTGGCATTGTTATTCGTGAATTTGCAATTTTCAATGTAGCCTATGCTGCAGCCCTCTTCGTTAACGAGAGCCGCACCCTAGACGAGCTTCCATTTCCTCTCCCCATTGGCCTTATTGTCAAGAAATTCGCAGTTATAAATACCGTCAATTATGCCTCCTGCACTTGCAGCCTTCTTTTTCGTGGTGTTTATAAAAGCGTAGGACATATCATATATATCGTGCTAAAAGTCTTTTGTGATGGTCTCATCTGCTATTACGCCCACATACTCGCCCTGATTGCAGTATCGGGCCCCGGGATCATAAGCATTGGCCTCACACCGCGCAGCAAAATATCCGCATAGGGCCAGCGTGAGGAGGATCATTTCCGTCTTTTTCTTCGTAAGTTTCATTTTTTTACCACTTTAATGTTCTCCTTAAAATATTTAAATAATCATACATAACACTTCCCATTTATATCATAATACGGAAAGATTTTCAAGACAAGGATTTTTAAGCGAGTTTTTAAAAATATTTAATGCAAAAAAGGCAGCCCCCCTTAATAAAGGAGGCTGTCTTCTTAAATATCCCGTAAAACCGCCCCTACGCGCACCTTTTACAGGTCGCCCAGGATGTCGTCCATGTATTTTTTGAGCTTGTTGAGCTTTTTCATGATGGCACTGGCGCGGGTATCGTCCCTTGCCACGATCTGCTCGATTCTCGTCTTGTAGGCGCCGTATTTCTTTTCCATATCGATGATGTAATCGCGGAGTTCAAGCGCAGCAGGCGATGCCTCGACGAGCGTGCTCTCAATTACCTTCCATGTATCCCCTTCAATCTCGACGCAGTCGCCGAACTGGGGGATGTAGCTTGCTGTGCCGAGCCTCTTCTGGAGCTCTCCCGCAAGGTGGGTCGAGGCGCCTATCTCCCCGTGGGTCACGAAAAAGGCCTTCGGCTGGACGCTCATCTTCCCGTACCAGTCAAGAAGCTGCTCGTAATCCGCATGGGCGGAACAGCCCCGCATGTTATAGATGTGGGCGTTTACCTTAATGTCTTCGCCCATTATTTTTACCGTCTTTGCCCCTTCGACGATCCTCCTGCCCAGGCAGCCTTCAGCAAGGTAGCCTGCGAAAAGGACGCTGCTCTCCTCCCGCCAGAGGTTGTGCTTTAAGTGGTGGAGGATCCTCCCCGCATCAGCCATGCCGCTTGCGGAAATGATGATGCTGCTTCCCGTCATGCCGTTTATTGCACGCGACTGCTCCGGGGTTGCCGTAAAGTGGAGGTTCCTCATGTCAACGAGGCGCTGCCCCTGCATTTCATAAAGCGCCCGCGCGTCCTCGTCATATTCCGACTGGTTCGTCATGGTTATCTTCGTCGCCTTGTTCGCCATGGGGCTGTCGACTATAATGGGAATCTCGGGGATCTTTCCCGCTTTCGTGAGTTTCTGGAAATAGTAGAGGAGAACCTGGGTACGCCCGACGGCAAAGGCCGGGATGACGAGGTTGCCGCCCCGCTCAACGGTCTCGTTTACGATCTGGGCAAGCTCGCCTTCCTTATCATACGCCTTGTGTAGGCGGTCCCCGTAAGTCGATTCCGTAATGATGAAATCGGCCCCCGAGATTTTTTCAGGGTCCTCAATAATGGGCTGATGGGGCTGGCCGATGTCCCCAGTAAATACGAGACGGGTATGCTCCTCACCTTCCTTAACGATCATTTCCGCAAAGGCGCTGCCAAGGATGTGGCCCGCCACGCGGAAGGTTACGGTAATCCCCGGCACAACTTCAAATGCGGTGTCGAATAAGTGGATCTTGAAATATTTCATCGTGATGAAGGCATCGTCCACGGTAAAGAGCGGCTCGACGCGGTTTTTTCCTGCACGGAGCCCCTTCCTGTTTGAAAACTCCGCATCGCTTTCCTGGATGTGGGCGCTGTCCGGGAGGAGGATCGAGCAGAGCTCCTGGGTCGATTTCGTGCAGTGGATGGGGCCCTTGAAACCGTATTTCACAAGCTTCGGCAATAGCCCGCTGTGGTCCACGTGGGCGTGGGTAAGTACTACGGCGTCAATGTCCGCCGGCGAAAAGACGAAATCCTTTTCGTTAAATGCGCTGACAAGTTTCGATCCCTGGAACATGCCGCAGTCCACGAGGATTTTCCTCGTTCCCGTTTCAATGAAGTAGCAGGAGCCGGTAACGGTCCTTGCCGCGCCTAAGAATGTGATTTTCATGGGTTTGCCTCCGGTTTCCTTTAGTTTTTTCCTTTCCCGGTTTTTCTATTATTACCTATTCGGTGCCTTAAACTTTTTCCCTGCTTCCCGCCATTCTGGGCAGAGGTCCCTCAGCATGCATTCCCCGCAGAGGGCGTTTCTTGCCTTACAGATATTCCTCCCGTGCCAGATGAGCCAGTGGTGGGCGGCACCCCATTTTTCCCTGGGGATTATTTTTTCAAGCTCCTCTTCCGTTGTCTCTTGATCCTGTCCACTTGCAAGGCCTAGTCTATGCGACACGCGGAAGACGTGGGTATCCACCGCGATAGCGGGGATATCGTAAATGATGCTTGCCACGACGTTCGCGGTCTTCCTGCCGACGCCGGGGAGCTTCATTAAAGCCTCAATGCTGTCAGGCACCTGCCCTTTGAAATCATCTTCAATCATCCTACAGGCGCCGAGGATGTTTTTCTCCTTCGCCCTGAAAAGCCCGCAATCGCGAATGGCATCTTCCATCTCATCCTGGGTGAGTTTCAGCATCTTAGCCGGGGTATTGTATTTGGGGAAGAGCCTTTGCGTTATTATATTGACCCTCTCGTCCGTGCACTGGGCGGAGAGGATCACGGCAATAAGGAGCTCAAAGGGTGATGAGTACTTAAGTGCCGTCTTCGTGTCCTTATATTTTTCCTCAAGGAGCCTTAAAATTTCATCCCGCGTCTTTTTAAGCATCAGTTGGTCATACTCCTTACCGGTGCGGGGATCCTCCCGCCGCGGGAGATGAAGGCGTCCGCCTTAAAGGGGTTTACGGCCATTATGGGCGCATAGCCTAGGAGCCCGCCGAATTCCACCCTGTCACCGACCTTTTTCCCTGGTACCGGGATGAGGCGCACGGCGGTGGTCTTATTGTTTACCATGCCGATGGCGGCTTCGTCAGCTATTATTGCGGCTATGGTTTCCGCGCTGGTGTCGCCCGGGATTGCTATCATGTCAAGGCCTACGGAACAGACGCATGACATGGCTTCGAGTTTTTCTATTGTGAGGCTCCCTTTTTCAGCTGCTTCTATCATGCCCGAATCCTCGCTCACGGGGATGAAGGCGCCTGAGAGCCCGCCAACGTAGCTTGATGCCATGAGCCCGCCTTTTTTCACTGCGTCGTTAAGGAGCGCGAGCGCCGCCGTGGTGCCCGGGCAGCCGCAGCTTTCAAGGCCTATTTCTTCCAAAATATGCGCAACGCTGTCGCCTATGGCGAGCGTCGGCGCAAGGGAGAGGTCTATAATGCCGAATTCCGCGTCCAGCCTTTTTGCCGCTTCCTGGGCAACCAGCTGGCCCACGCGAGTAATCTTAAACGCAGTCTTTTTTATGGTCTCCGCGACTTCGCTGATATTGGCGCCCTTTACGGTTTCCAGGGCATGCTTTACGACGCCCGGGCCGCTTACGCCGACGTTTATGACGGTCTCAGGCTCCGTGACGCCGTGGAAGGCGCCCGCCATGAAGGGGTTGTCCGAGACGCTATTGCAGAATACCACAAGCTTCGCACAGCCTATGGCATCCTTATCTTTCGTCTTTTCCGCGGTTGCCTTTATGATTTTCCCCATTTCCGCAACGGCATCCATGTTGATGCCGGCTTTGATGGAGCCAACGCTTACGGATGAGCAGACGATGTCCGTTCTGGCAAGAGCCTCCGGGATTGACGCCATGAGCACCTTGTCGCCCATCGTAAAGCCCTTGTCGACAAGCGCCGAAAAGCCGCCGATGAAGTTTACGCCGACGTTTTTCCCGGCCTTATCTAAGGCCTCCGCAATGGGCACGTAGCTTTTGGCATTGCTGCTTTCGCCGATAAGTGATATAGGGGTTACGGAGATGCGCTTATTTATAATGGGGACGCCGAGCTCGACTTCAAGCTCATCCCCTATCTTTACGAGGTTTTCCGCCTTCTTGGAGATTTTGTCATGTACCTTTCCTGCGGCGGTTTTTATATCGGATGATGAGCAGTCACGGAGGCTTATGCCCATGGTAATGGTTCTAACGTCCAAGTTGTGCTCCATTATCATGCGGGTGGTTTCAAGGATGTCACTTGTGTTAAAAAGCATGGCCATTCCTAAATCCTGTGCATGGCGGTAAAGATTTTCTCGCTCTGCAGGCGTATGTCGACGCCTATTTCCTTACCGAGCGCGGCAAACTTCTCCTTTTCCGCCTTCAGGTTCAGCTTTGATTCCTCAGCTTCCGCTATGAGGACCATATTGAAAAAGCCATGCATGATGTTCTGGTTAATATTTATGATATTAATCCCGTCCTCTGCCAGGGCATTGCTCACCTTTGCTATGATTCCCACCTTGTCTTCCCCTACGATTGTCATTACTAAGCGCATGGCCGCCATCCTTTCATTTAAAAAATTCATGTAAAATAAAACTACCATATTATTATATGGCAATTTTATTTTAACACATTTTTCATTTTTTGGGAAAGTTTCCCGCGACCCTTATGTTTTTTTGCACCGCTAGCGGAAAATGACACCCATGGCGCCTTCGCCGATTTTGTCCGCCTTGGGCTCAAAGACGAAGTTTTCCCTTTTCGTGGCATAAATGATGTTTTCTTTTTCTTCAACGTGGGGGGTAAGCTCCATGCTGCGGCAGGGCTCAAAGCTCCGCCTGTGCCAGTGGGATGCGCCGTGCTGCTTTATCGCATCCATGTAGCTCCTGCGGCCGTAGCCCTTGTTGCTTTCAAAACCGTAGAGGGGGTAAAGGAGCTACAGCTTTTCCATGATCCGGTCACGGGTGACCTTCGCTACTATGGATGCGCTTACGGCATCGCCGTGGACGATGGAGACGGTCTTTGCCGTTTTGGCGCGGAGCGGCATGACGTCTATGAAGACCACGCTCGGCGCAGACTTAAGGTATGCTATGGCTTCTTCCATGGCAGCCTGCGTGACCTTGTAGATGTTGAGCTTATCTATATTGCTCACGCTTACGATATTGACGGTCACGTCTATGGCCTTTGCCATTATTTCCACGTAGAGGACCTGCCGTTTATGGGGCGTGAGCTGCTTGGAGTCGTCTATGCCCTCAATGAAAACGTCCTTCGGTAGGATGACTGCGGCTACGACGAGGGAGCCTGCTAAGGGGCCCCTACCTACCTCATCGACGTCCGCTATATATTTTGCGCCGTAGGCATAGTACTGGCGTTCATAGCGCATGAGGGTATCCAGGCGTTCTTTTTCAACGGCTTCCTTTTACAGGCGTTTCCGGTAGGCGGCAAGGAGCTTCCGCACGCCCGTGCGCTTGTCTTTTTCTAAGGCTGCCAGCTGTTCTGTTGTGGGATTGCTTCCAAGAAGGTCTTTTATTTCGTTTATTTTCATCTTCATTGTTTTTAAATCTGGAAATAATAACATCATCAATGATCTCGTTATATTCATTTACTGCATTAATAATTGTTCCTTTATTGCCGTCCTTTTCGTCAACTGATTCTTCTGGTATTTTGGAAATTTTAAGACAGGGGATATTCATGCGGCGGGATATTTCACCAACCAAGGTCAATTCGCTATATTTCATTCGTTCTATTTCGACATTAATGGTATTAATTTCCTCATCTGCACCTGTTCCTAAACTACTAGTATCGTATATTATTGGCTTATATTTCGCAGTATCCAATGTTGCAATACCGAAATCAAGCGATGCGATATATTCTTTTTCAATAAGCGAATATTCGTGTCGTAACTTCTTTATGACAAAAGTACGCTCAGGCAACATCACATGAATCTTATACTTTTTCTTTTCTTCCTTATGAGGTTTCTTAAGCTCGAAAATCTCCATATCGTAGTTCTTTTTTAGTTCTTCATCAAGTGTGTCATAATTCTCTTTAGAGAGAATGGTAACATTATAACACAGTATAATGACATAAAAAAGAATAGCTAATGATCTATCTATTTGTAAAGTGCATATTGTGGTATAGTAAATAATACCGAAGAATTAATATGGTGGCTTGCCACGTCATTTGATAAAACCAAGTTAAAAGAAGCATTATTTGAATACATGGAAGCTTTTCCCACCCGCATTAGAATAGTGAAAATATAAATATACGAATTGAAGCCACGAACCAGTTAAGGTTCTGTGGCTGTTCTTTTTATATTTTTCCGTGGCTTTTTCAATGATATTTACTCGGCAGGATCGCTTCGAACTTAATCGCCTTTATTTCATTTATTGAGCTTTTTTCATAAAGCGGTTTCATCCTCTCCCTTGCGCCGCATTCCAGCGTCATCCTGAACTGGAGCCATATAAGGGCATCCCCTTCCACTTTGCACGGATGGCCGATAACCAGCTTAAACAGTAGTTTCGTCAGTATCCAGAAAATATCATCATTTTCCTCAATATGCCTTATCACTTTGCCGGTCTTCTTGCTCATAATGCCGCAGCTCACTATGTCAAGCACGCAGTCGCTGCCAACCCGGTCCTTGAAAAATTCCTCCGGCATTGGTTTTCCCAAAATCCAGTACCTTAAGTATTCCAGCCACCCACTGGCGGTATTGGGGATGCGCCCCATATATCCCTTATGCAGCTCCTCAATGCGGTAATTGTTGTCATCCGCCTTGATCCATGTAATCTTACCGTCCTCGAGACGAATGAAAATAACCTTGTGGCATGAATCGGGCCCGGCGAAGGATAGGCCAAGGGCAAGTTTCCCGTATTTTTCACCGGGCGCGGTCGCCTCGACTATGTACACGTCAGGCCTTTTCCCGTCCTTATCTTCACACAGGTTTTCCAGTTTCCGAAGTGCCGCATAGCATCCTCCAGTTTCACCGTCCCCGTCCACATAGACCACATCTTCAGAGAGGTAGTTAAGGAGCCCGAGCAGTCATTTTCATAAATCATGTACGACATTATTTTAAGAATTATGTATGCGCTGTCCTTCCTGTAGCTGAAGCCTTCCGCAAGGCTCAGCGTCCCAAGCTCCGGCGTGGACGTGATTTTCTTTATATTGTTACCGTCCACTTCGATGAATATGAGCCTGTCAAAAGAGGACGGATTTTTGTCAGCAAGGATGAGCACGGGCCGGTCGCCCTGCTTTCCCATGTGGGCATGCACTTTTTTCCCGTACATGCCTTTCAGGGCATCAATTACCTTCCATTTTCCCATTATCCTCTGGCCCGCCACGGAGTAGATCGCGTGGCTTGACAGTGCGTATTCGGCCATTGAAAAGTCGTAATTTTCAAAGGCACCCTGCAGAAGCTTCGGAGGTGCTCATCGTCATAAACGGCGTCCTCCTGGTATTCGTCAATTGCCACGTCACCCTGGACAACTACCCAGGCAAAGATGCAGGACCATTCCTTGAAAAACTCCCGTTCCTCCTCGGCCACCTGGTCAATGCTGTGGCAGATTTCTATCTCGCCATAGGCGGTGTCGACGGTAACTGCATAAAATGTTACCGGCTCCACTTTATAGCCGCAGGTCTCCCGCTTCTCTATCCGCCTTACCATGGCTTCTATGACGCTTGAGCACTGATCTTCCTTCATGCTTCCCATTATATTCCCGTAGGCATGGATTATCGTTGCCATAAGCCCATGTCCTATTTTTTTCGACCACCTGGCCGTCAATGGGAAATAGTGCACTTCAAAAGGGAATGCCGCCACCTGCATCTTAATGACCGCGTTCGGCGACACACATGGCAGCACGTCTCCGTGGATGAGCCTTATAGGCAGCGTTGCCGGCTTCCTGGCCCCGCCTTTTACCGCACCTTTAAAACGCGGGCATATGCATAGCCTGTCGTCATCTTCAAGGACCACGGGTGCTTCATGGCTTACATCCGCTTCCCAGATATTCTCGCCAATTACATGGCTGCTGAAGCCGATGTATTTCTTTTTCCCGCCTTTGGCCTCTCTGTGGAAGACAAACTCGGCAGATCCTATATTCGCATAACTGTATTCCCCGCTGTAACCAGGGAATACCTTTCCTTCCTCATCGGCGTATCCTGCTGCTGCGCCTAAATATTCCTTAAAACTGTCAAGTCCTATAACACTCAGCCAATGCATAGTATCAGCTCCTTCCGGCAATCCTGTTTCCGAACTTTACGGTTACTATCCATCCGTTTGATGTACCATCTGCCTTTCATACATTGGTGAAATTACTGTTTTCAGGATAAATTTTTAAAAGTTACTCTATCACCGGTCCCCGGTAGTGGTGCTCCCTCCGGTATTTCTTCCCGCAGCGTTTAGGGACCGCAGGTGAATCGCTGCTTTCAAAATATGGTTTAAAGAGCTTGTTAAGCTCATCCCAGTATTGGGGATAGGCGTTGCTGCCGACGAATATCACTTTCTTCCCGCTTTTCAGGCCTACTTCCAGTTCCCATTCCTCGCCGTCGACCACTCCCGGCTCATCCAAGGTTTTCTCCCACTCGGCAAAATAAAATTTTTCGTAGAGCTTCTTTAAAACCCTGTCCCATTCATGGTAAACCATCTTCCGCCGGTATTTCACGATCACGGCGTCAGATACCGTTACCGGTCCCATGACGACGCTGTTTTCCATAAGTACCCTGGCAGGCGCAGGATCCCATTATCCCCTGGAAAAACTTACGGATGCCACGTCACCGTAATGTGCCGGATAGCCTATCTTCTGCTCGCAGCCGAAGCAGTAGTATCTGGGATCGTTATCGGAAACGCAGCAGCCGCCGAGCACTAATTTTTTGTTATTGAGTCTCTCTTCCAGGTCCTTGCTCAATGCAGGCAGCCCGTACATTATAGGCGCAACTTTCCTGCTCCCGCATTTAGGACATTTCATCTGTTTTACTCTCCTTTTTTATGCTTTAATAATCCTGCTGCGGTAAATATAATCCTATTATACCGTTATACCACAGCCATCAGATTCCGCCTTCCATTACGTCTTTCTTGTTATATACTTCATCCATGAATTCCTCCGGGGTATACGGCCTTTCATCCACGCAGGAATGCCTGCAGGCCATATAGATAAGCGCAAAACGGCGCAGCTTAATATTGACGAGGACCCCAGTGTAATCAGGATTCCAGTCCACGCAGGTAAAGCTCTCAGACTCAAAGAACCTCCTGAACTTTTCCCGCTTATTTTTGTCATGGATGTTAACCATATAGTGAATGTATTTTTCCTCTTCCCAGTACCTCCCCATGCAGTTTTCCATGTAGTGTTCGTAATACACTTCCATCAGCATTTTCCGTCCCTCCTTCATGTTTTTGCCCATAAAGAAAAGACCCATCGCGATGACGGGTCCGTGCAGAAATCCATATGGCCCATCATCAAGGCTTTAGCACCTTACCAATAAGGCAGGTTGCTGCACGGTCATAGGGCCTGTCCCTTGCGTGCTCTTTATGGTTATTTATATTATAGCATAATAATGTATTTCAGTAGTTAGTCCATTTGCACAGCCCGTCACTAAATTTAATCATAATCCTCTACTACTTCCCCGAAAGGCCCGTCAAAAAAGGGTCCGTCATCATATTTCGGGTGCCAGGCAAGGCGCCCCGCAACTTCCATCTCCACTGGTTCAGCGCCTCCGCTCCTCACCTAAGGGTACATGAAAAGGGACAGCTTCCCCTGGGGACGTATGGTATAAACCTTTCCCACGCGTTCGTAGATGATCCGCTCTCCCTCTACCTTCCGCCTGAAGCCCTAGGGAAGGATCCCGAGATACGGGGCCGCGTCAAGGCTCAGTTTCTCATCCGACCATAAGGCGTCATCAGGGTCCATTGTAAAACTTTTCCAGATAAGTACCTTTCAATCTTCCGCCACTTCAGTCCTCTTACCCATTTTTCCCCTTTCCAGTCCTAGCGTTTCTTGAAAAACTCTACCAGTCCCGGTTTTTCCATATCAAGGATCTCCACTTCTTCAGGCGTCATGTTATCAGGGTAGTCCCCGTAAAGGTTGTAAATTTTCTTCCCGTAGAAGCTTACGAGGAGCATCGGCTATACGGTCTGCTCGCCTTCATACATTTCCTGGACGCACCATACCTTCTTTCCGGGGGCGGGCTTTGAGAATTTGTATTCGCAGTCCGGTTTCCTTTTCCATACCATTTTCATCACCTCCTGTATATATTATATTGTATAAGATGGACAGAATCTGTCATTTTGAATTCCTGTTCCAAATATCCTTTCCGCAATAAAAAAATGCACACATATGCGTTTTTCATTATGCACACATATGCGTTTTTGCACACCCTTTTTTATAGTGTGTATTTTTCCTTCAAAAAACACGCTTTTTTGCCATCACCGCACCCCTAAAAGCCGCACGGGCGCTTGCTTTGAGTGGTGCGGGAAATTTCAGCATCGGGCCTTTCCAAAATGCATCCCACCCCCCACCCCACCTTTTTTTCGTGCGTTTTAACGCACACTTCCACTTGGCCACTTAGAACACGCTGCCATGCCCTTTCCCGGCGTTTTATAAAAAAGCGGCATGCACACACTATACATGCCTTTTCCTGCTTTTTTTGCTATTTTTTCTCCTTCTCCGGAATTTTTTTCAGAGCTTCCCGTCCGTGCAGATGGAAAGGCTCTTCCTTATTTCATCGTAGACCTTAAGGTATTTTGCCTTCTCCTCATCCCGTACGGAGAGTGTCCCCCGCAAGAAATGCATCTCCGCCTCCCTGAGGCCATCCCATTCCTCGGTAACCCCCATACAGAATGTCGTAAGTTCTATGGGCATTACGTCTTCGTCCATGAGGAGCCTTTTCCCCGAAATGCGCGGCTCCACAATGGTCCTGTCTTCGCATACTCCGTAGACGTATTCTGACGGGCTTTCAAGGTACGTGCGCTGCCCCGTAGGCTGCTGCTCAATCATCGCCCATCTCTTTCCCCTTTTCCCAATAGGCTTTTCGTCCCGCTGTGAGGGCGCCGTGCCCCATTGCCAAAGCATGTCTTTTTCCTCCCGTTTTTTAAGCTATCCTAATATATTAATCAGATTGGAAATAATATCAAGCATTTTTTCAATAAAATTTTCCCCTTCCTAATATGCCACTATAATTCCACTAAGTGACAGATACTGTAATTCCGATTTTAAGCATAAAAAAATCTTGCGGATTTTTTCACCGCTGTATTTTATATTTTTTATCTTTTTTTATTCTTTAATATTGAGGCTCTGAAGGACCGCCTGCGCCATGTCTTCCTTTTCGATGACGCCCGTGTGGATCACGGGCAGCCTTTCAAGGGCAAGGAGGTTTAGGGGCGCCTTGGTCCCCGTCTTCTGGGAAAGCTCCCTGAGAAGCTCCATGGGTTCCGCCCCGTCCTTTTCCTTCCAGTCCCTTTCTATGGCGGACAGCACGCTGTCACAGAACTTATACGGGCTTGCTGTGGAAAGGACTATACTACAGGTGTCATCCCCTGTGAGCAGGCGGTATTTTTCAAGGGACCGCCAAGCCACCGCCGTATGGGGATCCATAAGGTAGCCGTAGTCGCTGAAGATACGGCCTATGGTTTCCTTCGTTTCCAGCTCGTCCACCCAGGCGGCGAAAAATCCGCCGTGGACCTTTTCAAGTTCCTCGCTGTTTATCTCATAGACCCCGTCCTCTGCGAGTTTTTCCATGAAGGACCTTACCCGCTCCGGCTTTTTCCCCGTTACAAGGTAGAGCAGCCTTTCCAGGTTACTTGATATGAGTATGTCCATGGAAGGCGACATGGTCCTGTAGAACTCGCGGCGCCTGTCGTAGACGCCGGTATTTATGAAATCCGTGAGGATGTTGTTGCTGTTTGATGCACAGATGAGCCTTGCCGCAGGAAGCCCCATCTCCTTTGCGTAGTAGCCCGCAAGGATGTTGCCGAAATTGCCGGTTGGGACAACGAAGTTTAAGAGTTCGCCCGGTTTTGCGAAGCCTTTTTCGATGGCGTCCGCGTAGGCGCTGAAATAGTAGGCTATCTGCGGCACGAGGCGCCCGAAATTAATGGAGTTCGCAGAGGAAAAGGCATACCCGTCCTTTGCGATCCTTTCCGCCATTTCCTTATCAGAAAAAATATCCTTGACGCCCTTCTGGATATCGTCAAAGTTGCCCTTTACCCCGAAGACGCTGACGTTCTTCCCCTTCTGGGTCGCCATCTGCCGCTTCTGGATTTCGCTCACGCCGTCCGCTGGGTAAAAGACTATAATATCCGTCCCCGGGACATCCGCGAAGCCTTCAAGGGCCGCCTTGCCAGTATCGCCGCTCGTTGCGACGAGTATCGCCGTCTTATATAGTGCCCCCGTCTTTGCCATGGACTTCGTTAAAAGCCTGGGCATGATCTGGAGGGCCATGTCCTTAAATGCAGCCGTCAGCCCGTGCCAGAGCTCGAGGACCGCCGTGTTATAGTTTACTTCTCTTAAGGGTGCGATCTTGAGGCTGTCAAATTTCCCAGTTCTGTAGGCGCCTTCCACGCATTCCATGAGCTCATCGCCAGTGAAATCCGTAAGGTAGCGTCCCATAACGTCGGCCGCCCTTTCCACGTAGCTTTTCCCGACCATGGCCTTAATGTCCACAAGGCGCACGGACGGGAAGGACTGGGGCACGAAAAGCCCGCCGTCGTCCGCAAGCCCGCGGGCTATGGCATGTGCCGATGGGACAATGTCTGCTTTACCGCGGGTACTTTCAAATAGCATCTTAAAGTTCACCATGCTTTCTCGCTTTGTATAAAAGACATATTACCACATTTGCTCTTATGTTGCAAGTTTGTAACATCAGGCCCTCGAAATGGGCGCAACGGCCGCGTTCGCGGCCCTTTTGAGGTCTTCTGGCGACAGAATGAGTTGCATGCCCCGCTGGCCCGCGCTTACCGCAATTTCCTCAAATTTCCCGGAGGATTCGTCAAGATAGACCGGGTAATCCTTTTTGGCGCCAAGGGGCGAGCAGCCGCCCCTTATATACCACGTTAATGGGAGCACCTCCTTAAGGTGCACCATGGCAACACTTTTATTGCCGCTGGCCCTGGCGAGGGCCTTTAGGTCAAGCTCTGCGTCCCCGGAGATCACCGCCATTATGACACCGGTCCTGTCGCCCCTTGCAACCAGCGTCTTAAAGACCTGGCCTGAAGGCATCCCCGTCTTTGCAGCTACCGTCACGGCGTCAAGGTGGTTTTCGTCAACCTCGTATTCAGCTATCCTGTACTTAATCCCAAGCCCGTCAAGGATCCTTACCGCGTTGGTCTTTTTATTATGCTTCACTGCCAATATCTCCTTTAAAAAGTGGCGGTTTTCTTCCAGCTCTGTTATAATATCAGAGTAAAGATATCTTTTGCAAATCCGGAAGGCGGGAAAATGTATATCAATATCTCTTGTGCCCAGATGGAAGTCATTCCTGGGCACCCGGACAGAAATTTCAAGAGGATGCTTGAAATCATAAAAAAGGCGAGGGAAGATAAGGCGAATATCCTCCTCTTCCCGGAAATGTGCATACCTGGCTACCTTATAGGCGACGTCTGGGAGCAGCAGGCCTTCCTTGACGACTGCGCCTACTACGCCCGTGAAATCGCCGCCGCATCTGGCGGCCTCTGTGTCATGTTCGGCAGCGTGGCCTTTGAAAGGGATAAGCTTAACGAGGACGGGCGCGTCAGGAAATATAACGCCGCCTTTGCTGCGCAGGACGGAAAACTTTTAAAGGGGTACCTCGGGCGGGATTTCATCATGAAAAATTCCCTCCCCAATTACCGTGAGTTTGACGACTGCCGCTATTTCTACAGCCTGCAGAAGCTCTGCTACGAGGAAGGTGCCTCCGTAAAATCCGCCTTAAAACCCCTTGAACTTGCCATCTGCGGCGAAAGGGTAAAAATAGGCCTCATGCTCTGCGAGGACGGCTGGACGAAAAATTACCACCTTAACGTACCACAGACCCTTGCCGCAAACGGCGCTGACATCCTCTTTAACCTTTCCTGCTCGCCTTACGCCTTAGGGAAAAACAAAAAGCGCAACAGGCTTTTTTCCAAGCAGGCAAAAGACGCCGGGATCCCCCTCATCTACTGCAATAACGTAGGCATCCAGAATAACGGGAAAAACGTCTTTACCTATGACGGCTGCACGTCGGTCTATGACGGCATGGGAAAACTGGTAACCTCCGCAGGGCTCTACGATGACACGCTCCTTTCCGTAAAGTGGGACGCAAAAAAGCGCGCCATAAAAGCGGAATGTGGGCCCGCGCCGCTCCCTGAGGAGCCTGAATCCGTATACAGATCGTTAAAATACGGGACGGAAAAATTCCTTGCCCAGTGCGGCATAAAAAAGATGACCTTAGGGCTCTCAGGCGGTATAGATTCCGCCGTTGCGGCGGCCATGTACTGCCATATCCTCGGCCCTGAAAACGTGCTCCTTCTGAACCTGCCGTCAGAATACAATTCAGACATAACGAAAGCCCTTGCTGAAAAAATAGCCGCAAACCTCAGTGCAAATTACGCCGTCATCCCCATCTGGGAAAGCAGCAGCCATACGGCTGCGCAGCTTAGCGAAGTACCAGTAATGGGAAAAGATGGGAAAACCTTTAACCTTAAGCTTTCAGGACTTATCATGGAAAACATCCAGGCCCGCGACCGGGGCGCCCGCATCATAGCGGCTGCCGCCGCAGCTTTCGGCGGCGCCTTTTCCTGCAATTCCAATAAGGCTGAGATCGCCATAGGCTACGCCACGTTCTACGGCGACATCTGCGGCGTCCTTGCCATTTTTGGCGATATCTGGAAGTTCCAGGTCTACGCTTTGGGCAGGTATTTAAATGAAAAAATCTTCAGGCGGGAAGTAATCCCTGAAGAAATCTTTAACATAAGGCCGAGCGCCGAGCTCTCCCCCGAGCAGACCGTGGGGAAAGGCGGCGACCCCCTCATCTACGAATACCACGACTATCTCCTACGCGCCTTCATCGAAAACTGGCACAAGACCACCTCCGCGGAAATCCTCCGCTGGTACAGGGACGGAATCCTCGCAGAAAAACTTGGCTGCAGCGAAAAGGCATTTAAGGAAACATTTAATGGGCCGGAAGACTTCATAGAGGACCTTGAACGCTGGTGGAAGCTTTTCGCCGGCTTTTCCGTGGCAAAGCGCATCCAGGCGCCACCAGTACTTTCCATAACGAAAAGAGCCTTCGGCTACGACCACAGGGAGGCGCAGCTTGAGCCCTATTTCCCGAGGGATTACGCGGTGCTTAAAAAGGAGATCCTTAAAAAATAAAGATATGTAAAAAGGCATAAAAAAACCCGCCGTAAAAAGGCAGGTTTTCTTTTTTTGTATTAACGCTTCGAGTACTGGCTCGCCTTACGGGCTTTCTTAAGACCGTATTTACGGCGTTCCTTCTTGCGGGGGTCACGAGTTAAGAGTCCTGCCTTTTTAAGTATGGGATGGTAGTCCATGTCCACCTTAAGGAGCGCGCGGGCAATCCCGTGGCGGATGGCGCCTGACTGGCCGGAGAAGCCGCCGCCGTAGACATTGGCAAGTACGTCATATTTGCCCTTGGTCTCGGTGACTTCGAGGGGCTGGTTTATAATAAGTTCCAACGTCTTAAGGCCGAAATACTGATCCAGCTTGCGGTCGTTTATAGTTATCTTCCCTTCACCAGGAATAAGGCGTACGCAGGCAATTGAAGCTTTGCGGCGTCCTGTAGCGTCATATGTAACTGCTGCCATTTAACTGTTCCCTCCTGGATTATCTCATGTCCATTTCAAGTACTTCTGGTTTCTGGGCTGCGTGCGGATGCTCGCTGCCTGCGTATACGTGGAGTTTGCCGTAGATCGTGTGTCCCAGGCTGTTTTTCGGGAGCATGCCCATTATGGCATGTTCCACGACCCTTACGGGGTGCTTTTTCATGAGCTCCTTCGCGGCCTCGTATCTTGCGCCGCCAAGGTATCCCGTATGGTGGAAGTAAGTCTTTTTATCAAGCTTACTGCCTGTCAGCACGACCTTGTCCGCATTAATTACAATCACGTAATCGCCAGTGTCCATGTGCGGGGTAAACGTCGGTTTATGCTTGCCGCGCAGGACCTTTGCGACTTCCGTTGCCATGCGTCCGAGGACCTTACCCTCCGCGTCCACGATGAACCATTTGCGCTCAATGTTGGACGGGTTAGCCATAAATGATTTCATTTTTATATTCCTCCCAAAAGAATATACGATTCAATGCGTTTCCCCGCATCTTTCGGGGCTGTTGAAAGCATACGGAAAATCACGTACCTACATTATATCCAGATAAATATTTTTAGTCAAGGGGAAATTGTCAAAAATTTTACGCTTTTACCCTTACCCGTCTTCTTCGGGGTACTCCTTATAAAACACCCCGGCAAGGTAGAGCCCTGCGGCGGGAGCGGGTTCGTTTAAAAAATCGCAGCGCTTTGAGGAAAGTTCCTTTTTAAAGTCTTCGGGGGTCCTTGCGTGAAATCCCACCTGCACCATGGACCAGACGAGGTTCATTGCCATGTGGTATAAAAAGCCGCTCCCGCTTATGGTGAAAAAAAGGTTGCCGTGCCTTTCCTCCCACTTTGCCTCGTATATTGTCTTTACCGGGGATCCTTCCGTGCTCCCCGTGCTCCTGAAGGCGGAAAAATCGTGCTCGCCCAAAAGATATTCCGCCGCTTTTTCCATGGCGGCCATGTCCGGCATTTCCTTCATGCACCATGCGTATTTCATGCGGAATGGGTCGTTCACGCAACATGGAATAATCCTGTAGACATAGCGCTTCCACCTGGCGCTGCGCCTCGCATTAAAGCCCTCCCTTTCATCTTCCGCGGCAAGGAGCGCAATATCAGAGGGCAACATCCTTTCCGCCGCACGAAGGAGGTTTTTGCAGGGAATCTTTGATTCCGTGTGGAATGAAACCACCTGTTTTAAGGCGTGCACCCCGGCGTCCGTCCTGCCGCTTCCAGTCGTGTTTATCTTTTTCCCGCAGATGCGGCCTAAAAAATCCTCCAGGACTTCCTGTACCGTTTTCGCATTCTTCTGTTTCTGGAAGCCGTGGTAGGAGCTCCCGTCGTAGGAAATAGTGAGTTTTACCGTCCTCATGCTCCCCACCTCATAAAGGCCTCCACCGCCGCAAGGATTATGACAATGGCAAGGGATGCGTAATCCCGTGCCTTATAGATGAGGCTGTGCATGGCAGTCCTCCCCTCGCCGCCCCTGTAGCACCTTGCCTCCATGGCAATGGCAAGCTCGTCCGCCCGTCTGAAGGCGCTCACGAAAAGGGGTACCAGGATGGGCAGCATGCCCTTCAGCCTTTTAAGGAAGTTCCCTTCCGAAAAATCGGCGCCGCGCGCTGTCTGGGCCTTTATAATCCTCTCCATCTCTTCAAGGAGCGTCGGGATAAAGCGCAGGGCTATGGTCATCATCATTGCTATTTCGTGCGCAGGGACCCCTATCCTCTTAAAGGGCCACAAGAGGCTTTCTATGCCGTCCGTTAAGACTATTGGCGACGTTGTAAATGTCAGCACCGAAGAAAAAAGGAGGAGCAGGATTAGCCGCAGGCACATCTTGAGCCCAGTCTCGAGGCCCTCCGCCGTCACCTTAAAAACGCTCCAGGTATAGATGACGTTTTCCCCGGGGAATGTCAGCATATGGACTAAAAGTGTGATTATGGCAATCAGCCAGACGGGCTTTAAGGATTTTACCACAAGCCATATCGGAAGGCGGCTTGCCCCGATAACGAATGCCGCAAAGGCAATGAGCACGGCATAGGATGCGGGATCATACGCGAAAAATATCGCCACTATATAGATGAATGTTGCAAGGATCTTGGTCCTCGGGTCCAGTTTATAGATAAAGGAGTCGCCCGGGAAATACTGCCACAAGGTAATGTCTTTCAGCATCATTTCCACCCCTTTGCCTTTTTAATCTCTTTGACCAGGTCCATTGCGCTTAAGATTCCTTCAGGGATGTCCATGCCTGAACTTTTGAGGATCCCCGAGAGCTTAAAGACCTGGGGTTCGTCAAGGCCGATTTCAAGAAGCTCTTTTTTATGCTCCCTGAAAATGGCCGCCGGCTCCCCGTCAAAAAGGAGCTCACCGCCCGATATGACAAGCATCCTCCCCGCATACCTTGCGGCTTCCTCCATACTGTGGGTGACAAGGATTATGGCTATGCCCTTTTTCTCCCTGAGTTCCATTATTTCCTTAAGAATGGCTTCCTTGCTCGCAGGATCAAGCCCCGCGGAGGGCTCGTCAAGTACCAGGTAGTCAGGGTCCATGGCGATGATCCCTGCTATGGCGACGCGCCTTACCTGGCCGCCACTAAGCCTGAACGGGTCGCGTTTTGAAAAGGCGTCAAAATCAAGGCCCACGAATGCCATGGCCTCCCTGACGCATGCGTCAGTTTCTTCAGGGGTAAGCCCCCTGTTTTTCGGCCCGAAGGCGATATCGTCGTAAATCGTTTCGGAAAAAATCTGCTGCTCCGGGTACTGGAAGACCATGCCTACGGAATTCCGCACCTTTTTCGCCGCATCGCCCTTTGCGGCCAGATCCGTCCCTGCTACCATGACGCAGCCCTTATCAGGCGCAAGAAGGCCGTTCAGGTGCTGCATGAGGGTAGATTTCCCGCTTCCCGTCGGGCCTATCACCGCAACGGTCTCGCCTTTTCTAAGGGTCAGGGAAATATTCTTTAAGGCGCAGCGCTCAAAGGCAGTTCTAGGCATATATGTATGGTATACGTTCTTAAGTTCTATCGGCATAATGCCTCCGCCAGCTCCTCATCCGTTATAATGTCCTTTTTAAGGCCCGCCCCGGCTTTCCTAAGCTCCAGGGCAATTTTTGCCGCAAGGGGCGCTTCAAGCCCGAGCTTTTCAAGGTCCGTCACGCGGCTGAAGACTTCCCTAACCGTGCCGGAAAAGGAGATTTTCCCCTTATCCATAACGATGACCCTGTCCGCTTCCATGGCTTCAGTCATGTTGTGGGTTATATAGACTATTGTCATGCCGTAGTCTTCCTTAAGCTTCTTTACGGTCTTTATTATTTCCCGCCTGCCCTTAGGGTCCAGCATGGCGGTGGGTTCGTCCAGCACAATGCATTCAGGGGCTATGGCAAGCACCCCCGCAATGGCCACCCGCTGCTTCTGCCCGCCGCTTAAGAGGTGCGGCGCATGCTTCGCGTAATCAGCCATGTCAACGGCGGCAAGCGCCTTATCCACCCGGCGCCTTATTTCCCCCGCCTCAATGCCGAGGTTCTCAGGCCCGAAGGCCACGTCCTCTTCCACGATGGAGGCCACGATCTGGTTGTCAGGGTTCTGGAAGACCATGCCCACATGCTGGCGGATCTCCCAGAGGTTTTTCTCATCCGCCGTGTCCAGCCCTGCAACGGTGCATTTGCCCCCGTCCGGCAGAAGCAGCGCATTAAGGTGCCGCGCCAGCGTCGATTTCCCGCTGCCGTTCGCACCTATTATGGCAACGAATTCCCCCTTTTTTATGTGGAGGTCTATCTCGTCAAGGGCGGTTATGTCATCGCCTTCCGCATCCTTATACACATGTTTAAGGTTTTCCAGGTATATCAAAATCATACCTCCCAAAATAAAGTTATGCCATTATTATATAGAATATTAAAAATTTAGTCAACCGTAAACTTTCCTATGGTTGACTAAATATCTTTTTTAAGCTTTGTGTTATTTCTTCAGGCAGCCAAAGATGCTACGCACGATGCTGTTGCAGATCTGTGTTTTCATGCGGTGCATGATCTTGTTGCGCACCTGGTCCACGACGGTCTTCTGCTGGCGCCCTCCGCGTGCCGGCGCATGGCCTGATGTAGTGCCTCCCTGCATGGCGCCGCTTAAAATGGTGCCTGCGATGCTGCCTAAAAGGTCGCCCATGCCGCCGGCGCCCTGGGGCTTCTGGTAGTAATCCTTGGGCATCTGCTGCTGCGGTGCATGGCCTGCCGCTTGCTTGGGCTGCGCGGCCCCACTGGTTGGCCTTTGCCAGGAGCACCTCATAAGCCGATTCACGGTCTATGTGGGTATTGTATTTGTTAAAGAGCGGGCTCGTAGCTATAAGCCAGTTCCTCAGGTTTTCGTCAACGGCGCCCATAAAGCTCCTCGGTGGCATTACGAAAGCGCAGCATGCCATCTGGTGCACGCCCTCATCACTCAGCATGGAGACGATGACTTCACCGGTCCCGAGCTCGTGGAGCACTTTTTCCGCATTAAAGCCCTCTTCCTGCCTGAATGTCTGGGCGGTTACCTTGAGGTTCTTCTGGTCCTTCGGGGAATAGGCGCGCAGCGCATGCTGCACCTTGTTGCCCAGCTAGCTTAAGACGTTGTCCAGGACATCCGTCGGCGACTGGGTAATGAAGTAGATGCCGGCTCTCTTGGAACGAATGAGCCGCACGATCTGCTCAACCTAGTCAAGGAGCGATTTCGGCGCATCCTTAAAGATGAGGTGGGCCTCGTCGAAGAAGAAGATGATTTTCGGTTTATCCATGTCGCCTGCCTAGAGCAGGAGGTTATAAAGCTCGGATAACATCCAGAGGAGGAATGTGGAGTAAAGGAGCGGCTGCTGGAAAAGCTCCACGCAGTGGAGGATGTTTATCATGCCGCGTCCGTCTGGGGCCGTGGTCAACCAGTCCTTTATGTCAAGTGCCAGCTCGCCGAAGAAGATGTCGCCGCCCTGGTCCTCAAGTTTAAGGAGCGCACGCTGGATTGCGCCGATGCTCTGTGCGGCAATGTTGCCGTATTTGGTCTTATAATCCGCCGCATGGTCGCCAACATACTGCGCCATGCTCCTGAGGTCCTTAAGGTCAATGAGCAGGAGCCCGCTGTCGTCCGCAATCCTGAAAATTATGAGCAGCACGACTGCCTGGGTATCGTTAAGTTCAAGGAGCCTTGCAAGAAGTTCCGGGCCTATTTCCGATATGGTGGTGCGCACGGGATGGCCGTGTTTCCCGTAAACGTCAAAGAAACACACGAGATATGCGTCAAGCTTGAAATCCTTGACCCCGAGCTTGTCGAGGCGTTTCTGAAAGCCGTCACTCATGACCACCGCCTGGGCAAGTCCCGAAACGCCTCCCTTAATGTCCGCGAGGAATACCGGAACCCCAATCTCGCTGAAGGATTCCGCCATGCCCTTTAAGGTCACGGTCTTCCCGGTGCCCGTGCGCCTGCTATGAGCCAGTGGCGGTTTGCCATCTTCGGCTCCATCATAATATCCTTTTCGCCTTCATTGCAGAAAAGGATCTCGTTAACGTCTTTTAAATACATCTTCCTGCCTCCTGTCACTTGTGGGTATTCCGGTTAGTTTATGGTATGTAAAGGTGTCACGCTGTATTACCTGAATTCAACCTTTAAATGCTGCCGCTCGGGCATGCGGTGGAATTTATATTTGGGGTAGCCCGCCATCATGGCGCCCGCAACCTTGTGCTTGGCGGGGATATCCAGAAGATCCAGCAGCGGTTTGTAGCCCGCTATGCCACAGGTTTGGATGAAGCCCGCGATGGTCGTCCCGAGCCCTATTGCCGGGGCAAAAAGGCTGGCGTAGGCAAAGGACTGCTCCGCATTGCTTACTGCCGTTATGTTAAGGCGCTTGGCAAAGGCGAAAATGAGTACCGGCGCGTTCCTTGCGATAATGTCCTTGTGCCGCTCGCGGTATGCCTTAATCACGTTCACGAAATAGCGTTTGTTTTCCGTAGCCGCCGCAACCTCATCTTCCATCCAGTCCACCGTGACGTCCGCAATGGCATTTATCTTTGCAGGGTCCCTGAAAACAATGTAGTACATGCCCTGGGAATTGCCCGCAGTCGGTGCGTAGCGGCATATGTCAAGGAGCCTTTCCAGCTCTTCTTCCGTCGGGACTTCCTTTTTAAAGTTCCTGATGCTCCTGCGCATGCGCAGGAATTCATAGGCGTCTTCAGCGCTCAGCATGGGTTTTGTCACTGGTCTCTGCCTGTCCAGGGGGACGAACTTGTTTTCCATTGCCCCTGCGGGGCAGATCGCCACGCAGTGCCCGCAGCCCATGCAACCGCGGTCCGTTATGCTTTCCGGCCCGTTCTCACCAAGGTATAAAATGCACGCCGGGCAGTATTCCACGCAGATCCCGCATTTCAGGCATTTTTCCCTGTTGACTTGTAATAATTCCAACCTGCCACACCTCTATCTTTGAAAATACAGAAAAATTGCTGCCGGAAAAATTCGCAGCAGTTTTAATCCTCATCTAATTTTACAAAATCTGGACTGGTGAGTCAACATTTAGCGGCGTATTTATTTTTCGGCCGTGCCCGCAAAAAAACACGGCTACCTTTTTCCGCAGCCGTGTCTGCCGTTTTTTGTCCCACATGGGACCATTATGCGCTATTTTTCGCCTATTATGAGCACTTCGGGGTACAGCCTTACGCCGTGCTTTTCAAATACCTTTTCCTGCACGTCCTTTATAAGTTGCAGCACGTCTTCCGCCGTCGCATCCCCTGTATTTACCACGAATCCTGCATGCTTTTCAGAGATCTTCGCGCCGCCTACCCTGTAGCCCTTAAGCCCGGTTTCTTCAATGAGGGTCCCCGCAAAGTGGCCCTCGGGACGCTTGAAGGTGCTCCCCGCGCTCGGAAGGTCGAGGGGCTGCTTTATAATCCTGCGGCTGCTGAAATCTTCCATCCTGGCCGCAATTTCGCCACTGTCTCCCTCTTTCAGGGCAACGGTTATGGATGTTATTATAAGGTCCTTTTCCTGAATGACGGTCTTCCTGTAGGCAAAATCCATTTCATCCGCAGAAAAACCGGATACATTGCCTTCCCTGTCAATGGCGCGCACCGATTCCACGACGTCCGCCATCTCGCCGCCGTAGGCGCCCGCGTTCATGTAAACCGCGCCGCCGATGGATCCTGGAATACCAACGGCAAATTCAAGGCCCGAAAGCCCTTCTTCCGCCGCCCTTTTTGCCGCAAGCGCAAGCGGCACGCCGCTGCCGAAGGTGATCCTGTCTCCTGCCGCCTTAATGCATGTCAGCATGCTGCCGAGCTTTATTACAAGCCCCCTTATTCCCTTATCGCGCACCAGGAGGTTTGAGCCGTTCCCTATTATGGTAACGGGCACCCCAGCCTTTTTCGCGCACTTTAAAAGGGCGCAGAGCTCTCCATCATCCCTCGGCTGCGCCATAAGGTCCGCAGGCCCGCCGATGCGGAAGGATGTATGCCTTTTCATAGGTTCTTTTATAAGCAGCGGCCGCTTCGTGCAGCCGCTGAAGAATTTTTCCAGGTTGCCAGCCATTATTTCTCTTCCCCGATTACTCCTTTTACCGGTTCGCTTATGGTCTTTGAAATGTCCGCCATCATCATTTGGAAGCGCATGAAGGCGTTAAGGTATTCCATGGCGTCTTTATTCAGCGCAAGTACGGAATAAAGCTTCTGCAGCTTGTCGCTCTTTTCCTTGTCCGGTTCCTTGCCCTGGTATTTGGCAAGTTCCACTTCCTGGCTGAGGGCCAGGAATTCGTCCACCATCTTTGTGGCTTCCCCGTCCTTGTCAAGGGCTTCCTTCGCTTCCTTAAGTTTTAAAAGTTCATGGCTCTCCCTGAGGGCCTTTGCCAGTTCATTGGCACAGTCGTATACGTTCATGTCCTTACCTCCGTAAAATTTTACAGGATTTCCAGGGGGTAGTTTAAATGCGCGTAGCTTCCCACGCCGTATTCAAAATGCCACCATTCGTCTTCAATGCTGCGGAAACCGTTCATTTCCATCGCATCGCGCAGCATGTCCCTTAAATACCTCTGCCTAGTGGTGCCGCCCGCATAATGGGCAAACTGCCTCGGAGAGGGTTCGTCAAAGCCGCTTATCATTTCTAAGGGCTCCCCCGTTTCCAGGCTGTATAAAGTAACGTCAACGGCATTGCCCGTGTTGTGCGGGCTGCCCTTTTTGTCCGGGTCTTCGAGCAATGACTTGCGCTCCTCGGGAAGCGCAAGATATGCGAGCTTGCTCACGGACCAGGGCCTGTATGCCTCCCAGACCATGATCCCGAATCCATGCCTTGCAAGATCCTTATGAACCTTTGCGAGGGCATCAGCCGCAGAGCTTCCGAGATACATCTTTTCCGACATGCAGAGCGGCACGCCGAAACAGTTGCTGCTCCCGGCATATACGGGGTCAAGCTTAATCCCCTTATACCCCGCAAGATCCACCAGTTTTGCCGTGCTACCTGAGGCAAGCGCCTGCGGCATGGAGGCGTTTTTCGCTTCCTCCCTCAGCTTCATCCAGTCTTCAGGCGGCTTCAGGCGGAAGGGTTTCGCATTTTCCCCCGTGCCGCTCCCAAGGAACATCCTGCTGTAGCGGTGCCCGCCGACCTTGCATGTCACGCCGTAACCGTCCGGATTCCTTTCAAAGCGCACGCTGTTCTCCTGGCTCATAAGCGGCCCCGCCTCCCGCATTGTATAAGAATCGTAGCGTTCCTTTTTTAACGGGAAGACGTTCGCCTTCGCAAAGGAAATGTCTTCCTTAAGCGTCCTGAAGAGGAGCTCCAGGTCGCCACTGTTTTCCCTTATTATGATATTTTCCCCGTTGCCGTAGTAAAAGCCGAGGATGTATTTAATATCCTTCGGCGCATCAAGCGGGAGGGCTGCTGAGGCTGTGCCGCCCGAATATAAAAAGAAGCCGGCAAGAAGACCGGCCAGAATCCTTCTAAAGCCCACTACCTGATCAGCTCCTTGCGCACATCTGCGAGGACGTTTATGGTTTTGCGAAGCTTTTCACATTTTGAAAGGTCTATTTCCACGGAAAGTATTTCCTCGCCGTGCCCCACTTCGCCTATTATTTCGCCGTAGGGGTCAACCGCCATGGAATGCCCGTAAAATGGCGCCCCCTTAAATTCCCCGGCGCAGTTCACGCCGATCATGAAGAGCTGGTTCTCCATGGCCCTTGCCCTCATTAAGAGGTCCCAGACATTGCCCCTTGCTGTCGGCCATTCGGCCGGGCAAAAAATAATTTCCGCGCCCTTAATGGCAAGGTGCCTGTAAAGCTCCGGAAAGCGCAGGTCGTAGCAGATGGTCGAGCCGCAGCATACCCCGTCCATGGTGAAGACGTCAAAATTATTGCCAGGGGCAAAGTATTTTTCCTCATCGAAGAGGCCGAAAAGATGCGCCTTATCGTAAACGCTTACTATTTTCCCTTTTTTATCTATGGCAAGAGAGGTATTGTAGACCTTACCGCTCCTCATCATGGGGATGGAGCCTGCAATGACGGCGCAGGAATTTTTTTTCGCAATGGCGCAGATATCCATTACGAGTGAACCGTTTTCCTTTTCCGCCTCTTCCTCGAGGTGGCCTATGGAATAGCCCGTCGTCCATATTTCCGGCAGGACCATTATGTCGTTGACCTTTGCCGCTTCCTCTAGAAGATAAAGGCCACGGGCCACATTGGCCGTCCTGTTTTTTTCAAGGACAGCCATCTGCAGCAACGCCGCCTTCATAACGTGCGCTCCTTCGGCATCCTTCCGCTGCTTACGAGATGCTCCTTGACCAGCCTTTCCACCTTGCGGGTGCCGCGGGTGATGAAATGCTCCCTGCCGCCCAAGGAATCAACGAGGACTATGGGCATACCTGAAACCTTGGCGCCTAAAACATCCGTCATGATCTGGTCACCGACGAAAAGCACCTTGCCGCCGCCCATACCTTTTACTATTTTCTTAAAGGCAAAGGGTAACGGTTTTGATGCCCGCATGACTGCGCCGCAGCCCGTCTGGCGGACAATGGTGTCAATGCGCTTGCCGCTGTTGTTGGTAATGAGGGCCACATTTATGCCCTGCTGTCGCATCTGCCTGATCCATGTCATGGCCCTCGGGCCAACAATGTTCTTGTCCCTCGGGAGCAGCGTGTTGTCAATGTCAACGACCACCTTCATGTAGCCATTCCGCCTGAGCCATTTTGCGGAAATGTCGAATATGCTTTTTACTTTGTAGTCCGGACAGAAATACTTAAACATTTATTACCTTATCCTTTAGAAATTTTATTTCAAACCTGGTGCCTTCACCCGGTCTGCTTATTATTTCAGCCTCTGCGCCGTGCATGCGGATTATCTCCTTTGCTATGGCAAGCCCGAGACCAGTACCCGAAACATTGCGGTTATGGGATTTGTCCACCTTGTAGAACCTCTCCCAGATAAAGGGGATGTCTTCTTCGGGGATCCCTGGGCCCTCGTCAGACACGGTGAGCATGACGGAACCGTCCTCAAGTTTTTTTGCGCCTAATGATACAGTACCATTTTCGGGCGAATATTTCAAGGCATTGTCCGCAAGTATCATGACAAGCTGCATCATCTGGTCGCCGTTGCCGAGAATTTTTATATTTTCGTTAACATGCACGCTGAACTTTATATTGTTCGCGACGCCGTTTACCATGACCTTTTCCACGGCGTTCCTGACTACTGCCGCAAGGGGCAGCTCTTCCATGTTCTTTGCCGTTAAGGCTTCGCTTGCCTCAAGACGGCTTATGTCAAGCAGTTCCCGGACCATCCTTTCAAGTCGCACCGTCTCTTCGTTTATGAGTCTGCGGTAGCGCTGGATCATATTCTGGTCCGTAACTATGTTTTCGCTTATTACTTCGTTATAGCCCCTTATTATCGTTATGGGGGTCCGGAGCTCATGGGAAACGTTGGCCACGAAATCCCGGCGGATCTTTTCCGTCTTCTCCATCTTCTGCATATAGTCCTCAAGGTTGGATGAGAGGGAGTTGAGCGCCGTGCCGAGCTCCGCTATTTTATCATCCCCCGTGACCTCTATGTGCTTGGTATAGTCCCCAGATGCTATGGCTGCGGCGCTTTCCGCCATGTCAATGAGGGGTTTCACGATGACCCCTGACAGACTCCTTACGAGGAAAAGGCTGAAAATGAGGGCAATAATCCCGACAACCACGGTGTAAATGTATATGTTCCGCATGAAGCGGTCAAAGCCACTTAATGCCTCCGTCATTAAAATTGCGCCCTGTTCGTTGCTGTAGGGTTCCGTATAGGGCACGCCCACGAGTATTACATGTTCCTTGTAGTAAGGATGGTAAATCTGTGATTTTACGGAATTGCCTGCGTAAATGTCGTTTAAAATTTCCCTTACCTTGTCGGAAAGGTTGCCGCTCTTAATCTCCTCATGCAGCATGGCGGTCTCTTCCTGCAGTGCCTTGTTTACCTGGGCAGTGGCATTGTTAAAGATGAACTTCGCATCCTCGCCCTCTGATTCCCTGCCGGCATGGGATACCGCCATGAGCTCGTACTGTCTGTTGAAAAGCCAGATCCTTGCCCCCACCAACCTGTCCGCCACAAGCATGTAGCGGTACAGGTCGTTCCTGTCGCTTGCCCGAAGCAGGTATTCAATGTTGGAGGAGATTTTATTGCCCTTCTCCGCCAGTTCCTGCTCCTTGTCCTTATAGAAATAGTCGGTAATGATAAATGACAGGCCTGCAGTAACCCCCACGACTATTATGACGATAACGGTCATGAAGCTGTACATCAGGCGGGTACTGAGCGATCGTCTCATTTTTCGCCCTTAAGTTCGAATTTGTACCCCACGCCCCAGATGGTCGTAATGTCCCAGGTGGAGTCCTCGGGAATATCGAGTTTCTGGCGGATACGCTTAATGTGGGTATCCACCGTGCGCGTGTCGCCGTAGTAGGAATAGCCCCAGATGGTCTCGAGGAGCTGATTCCTTGAAAATACCTTGCCGGCATTCGCTGCCAGGCACCAGAGGAGTTCCATTTCCTTGGCGGTGAATGTCATCTTGTGCCCGAAGGCGGTTACCTGGTATGCCTCCATGTCGATGGTAAGGCCGTCGTAGTCAATCCTTGATACCTTGCGCTTTGATTCCTTGGTGCCGCTGCGCCTCAAAACCGCCTTCATGCGGGCCACAACCTCGCATGAATTGAATGGCTTCGTGATATAATCGTCGGCGCCTATTTCAAGGCCTGCGATCATGTCGTCATCCTCATCCTTTGCCGTTACCATGATAATGGGCAGGTCCGAAATCTTCCGCACCTGCTTGCATACTTCCACCCCGTCAAGCACGGGCATCATAATGTCAAGGAGCATGATGTCCGGTTTTTCCGACTGCACCTTTAAAATGGCAGCCGCCCCGTCTTCCGCCTCAATGACCTCGAAGCCTTCCTTTTCGAAATAGATACGCAGTATCTCCCTTATCTGTTCCTCATCATCAGCAATAATTATCTTCTGCTTTGCCATAATTTCCTCCCATTCAGACTCATAATCTGCTTAATTATACCACGGCTGAATGCAATTCCTAGCCCGTTCACAAAAGATTTACACATTTATGCGCCTTTCGCCATTTTCATGGCTTTTCATGGTGCAGGAAGCGGCTGGTCATCCTGTTGTATTCCCAGGGATTTTTCCCCTCATGGGTGGCGAACTGGTTCATGATGGCGTTCAGCTCGTCAGCATAGTGTACGATAAATGCCTCCTTGGTGGAACATGCGATGGGGGATCCCTTATCCGTGTCCCCGTGGTGGGAAATGAGGATATGTTCCAGGCGCTGCATCTTTACCTCGGGTATGCCGAGTTTTGCGGCGGCATCCCTCACCATCATGACGGTTATGGTAATATGCCCGAGGAACCTTCCATCATCCGTATAGGGAAAGCCCACCTGGGATGACATCTCCCTGACCTTCCCGATATCGTGGAGGAGGCCGCCGGCGATTACCAGGTCCTTGTCCACGTCCCCTATCTGCACCGCCATGGCAAGGGCCAGGGACGTCACGTCCACCGTGTGCTGGAGCAGCCCGCCGATATAGGCATGGTGCATTCGCATCCCAGCCGGGTTTGCCGCGAACTTTTCGTAAAAATCCCCGCTGAAGATATTTTCAAGAAGCGTCCTTATGGACGGCACACGAACGCTTTTTATGAGGTTGGCAAGCCTTACCTTGTATTCCTCAATGTCGAAATTCCCCCTTGGCAGGAGGTTGCTCACGTCGTCTTCCGGCATCAGGTTGCTGACCCGCTGGACAACCACCTGGAGGTTGTTTATTTCCGACTGGAATTTCCCCACGTCAACGCTGCCAGCGATCATAAAGGGCATGGGCCCCTCCGCCTCGCGCAGGCGGTCCACCCCCACTTCCTTAAAACATATGAAGGGGATCTTACCGCTGTTGTCCTCAAGCAGCCCCCTTGCAAATACCCCTCCGTTGGAGGAGGCACCTATTTTCTGTACCCGTACCAGGAGGGCCTGGCAGATTTTGCCGCCGGCCTTGAAATCCTTAATCATCATTACACCTGCTTTTACCGCTTTTTAAATATGCCGCAGTAGAAGCGTTTCCGCCGCAATGGTTATCACAATGTGCGCATTGCGGTCCGCCAGCCGTGCGCTGAGCCTGTCCGCCAGTTTTTCGAGGATCGGCAGCTCCGTTGCCTGGTGTCCCGCATCAATAATATTAATCCCGCTGAAGACCGCGTTCTGGGCATCATGGTATCTCACGTCACCAGTTACCATGGTATCCGCACCTTTTTCCTTCGCGGTTTCTATAAGCTCACTGCCGGCGCCGCCGCAGACTAGCACCTTGCACACCTTTTTCCCGGCATTGCCGAGGACCACGTATTCCGCCTTAAGGGCCTTTTTGGCAAAGGCGGCGAATTCCTCCGCATCAGAAATATCCGTTGTGCCAAGCCGCCCGAGCCCGCTTTCCTCGTCAAGGGGATTCACGTCATTAAGCTTCAGCCTTGCCGCAAGGACGTCGTTCACGCCGCTGGCGGCGCAGTCCATGTTGGTATGGGCGCTGTAAACGGCAATGCCGCTTTCCGCAAGTTTGAGGAGCAGTCCTTGCTGCCAGTTGTCGTCGGTTATGCTGCCGAGCTTTTTGAAAATAGCAGGGTGGTGGGTGATTATAAGGTCCGCCTTGCGGGCAAGCGCCTGCTCCACCACTTCTGGCGTTATGTCAAGGGCAAGCATTATGCTTTTGACCGGCTTTTCCCGCCGCCCGAGCATGAGCCCCACGTTATCCCATTTTTCCGCCAGTTCCTTCGGCACCATTTCTTTCAGTAGTTTAATAATGTCATTTACGGTTACGCTCATCCGAAAGTACCTCCATGTCGCACAGTAAATTTTTAAGTTCCGTGTATTTTACGCCTGCCTGCGCTTCCCCGCTTTTATTCATCTCCGCAAGGAATGCGCGGTAGCCTTCTATCTTTTTTCCAGATGCCTGTAAAAGAGCGGTTGTTTTTCCCTTAAAGGGAGCGGCCCCGCTTCATAAAGGGCCGGGGAATATTTTTCCCCTTCCCTGCGCTCCGCCGCAATTATTTCATAGAGGCGTCCCCCTTCTTCCACAAGGTCTTCCCCGGTAAGCTTCCAGCCGTTTTCGGAAAGCCACTCCCGGAGCAGCGGTGCTCCCGCCATTGGATGGAGGATGAGCCTTTTTGCGGCTTTTGCCGCCTCCATCCCGCCTTCAATGTTCCATATTATGGTGCACGCACCCATGCCGGCAATGACGATGCAGTCCGCTTCGCCTTTTCCTATAACGGAAAGCCCGCCGCCTTTCCTGAGCGCTATTTTTTTTACCAAGCCCCTTCATGGCGACGCTGTTTTTTGCGACCTTAAGCGGCCCTTCCGCAATATCCGTCGCAATAGCGGAAACAATTTTCCCCTGCTCCAAAAGCCCTGCGTGAAGATATGCGTGGTCGCTGCCTATGTCCGCAAGGCGGCTGCCATGGGGAACCATTCCTGCTATGGCCTGAAGCCGTGCCGTAAGTTTCATCCTGCCTCCTGGAAATTAAAATATCCTACCATAATTATA
>JAJQDY010000014.1 GCA_021201965.1 Phascolarctobacterium sp. | reverse complement strand
GGTCTGTATCGGCGATACGCACCGAAAGGTCAATCAATGGATAACTTATCCGATGCGGACGTGGAACACGCTGCTGACTTGATCTGTGGACTGTCTCGTAAGGAACTGAGCTACCGTACACCGGAAGAACTCTTTGGCGCTTGCCTGGATGAAATCTACACTGCGTGAGTAGCAGAGCCATTTGGCAGGGTCAAGTGGCTCTGCTGTTGGGTAATCAAGCCCAGCTAAGCTGGACTCTATTAAACTTTTACACGGATGTGTTCAACTTGCACTTGCAATTTTCGACAGTATAATTATCACCTTTTTTTTATTTTTTTACAAGCTTTTTACCTTTTTTCAAATTATTTCTACCACAAGATATTGCATATTTTCTGAAATATGATATAATTAGGTAACAACTTGTAATGGGAGTGATTACAATAACGAAAAAATTTGGTGCAGCTTTAACGGCAGGCATTATCCTTGCAGCATGCTTCGGAAGCGTTGCCCAGGCAGCCCCTTTGTCTAATTATGATGCCGGCAGATTTGAGATTCATGCTGGCGGAAATATTCCGAACAGCACGGAAACCGGCAACCACAAAATGCGGAAAAAGAACAGTGCCTATTTCGGTGGTACCGTTGGTCTTGGCAGCAATGTAGGCCTTAACTACAAGTGGGATGAGCTTAAAGGCCGCCTGGCAAGAATGCGTGCCCAGGAGGTAAACCTTATGTACAGGTTTATTCCCTGTGTTTCTTTCTATGCCGGCTATCTCAATGCCGATGCAAAATCAACTAGCTGGCGGGGAAACGGATACAGGAGAAATTCCGCACACGTCGGCCTGCAGGCCGACGTCAATGTCCCGGAACTTTTTGACGTGTGGGCAAATTTTGCTTACGGCAGCAAACATAACTATTACGAAATCGGTCTAAGCAAGCCCATTATCCCGAACATTGACTTTGATGTTTCCTACTATCACCAGAAATATGATGACGCCCTGCGCGGCGATGATACATTCAAGGGAAGAGGCATTAAAGTAGGCCTTACCGTTAAGATCTGATCCTGCAGAAAAGCGCGTACGTTTCGGTCACTCCCTTGACCCCAATGTATATGCTTTTAATTTGTGTAATTTTTGTTAATAAATAATAATTATCGTTGAGGCCATTATCCAGTTGTGATATTATGAATGAAATCACGGAGCACCTAAAGGTGCAAAATGAGCAAAATCCAAAAAATATGGAGGGAAAACCATGAAAAAATTTGTATGTCAGGTATGCGGCTATGTATATGAAGGCGAGGCAGCTCCAGAGTTCTGCCCCCAGTGTAAAGCTCCCGCATCCAAATTCACTGAAATGAAAGGCGAAATGTCCTGGGCTGCAGAGCATGTTGTAGGCATTGCTTCTGATGCTCCGGAAGATATTAAAGAAGACCTGCGCGCCAACTTCAACGGCGAATGCACTGAAGTAGGCATGTATCTGGCAATGGCCCGCGTAGCTTTCCGCGAAGGCTATCCTGAAATCGGCCTGTACTGGGAAAAAGCAGCTTATGAAGAAGCTGAACATGCCGCAAAATTTGCAGAACTGCTGAGCGAAGTAGTAACCCCGTCCACCAAGAAAAACCTTGAAATGCGTGTGGAAGCAGAAAACGGCGCTACCGCAGGCAAAGTTGACCTGGCCACCCGTGCCAAGAAACTGAACCTTGATGCAATCCATGACACCGTTCATGAAATGGGCAGGGATGAAGCCCGTCACGGCAAGGCTTTCAAAGGACTTTTGGACCGCTACTTTAAATAGACCTTAATTAAAAACAGAAATCCCCTGAAGACCGGTTACCCAAAACGGGAATCACTTCAAGGGATTTTTTTCGTACTTTTCGAGCATGCCTTCCGCCGCATCAATTACCTGCTTTACGGTAAGGCGCGTCATGCACTGCATGTCAGGACACTTATGCTTCATGCCCGCAGCACAGCCCTCACATGGCGGCACCGCCGTGACTATGACGGCGTCTTTGGTATAAGGCCCGTAAATCTCAGGATGTGACGGTCCATACATGGCAACAATGGGCGTTTTCTGGCTTATGGCCACATGCATTGGGCCGCTGTCATTGGTAATGATAAGGCTGCAGCGCCGCATGGTCGCAGCAAGGCTTCCAATGTTAAAGGCACCGGTCGCCACAACCGGAGTGGTTTTCATCTTGCTTACCGCATCGTGGACTATTTCCTCATCCATGGAACCGCCGAAAAATACCGGCTTATAGCCCCTGCCCGCAAAATAATCCGCAACTTCCGCGAACCTCTCGCCCGGCCAGCGTTTGGTAAGAACCGCACTGCCGATGTTAAAGCCGATTAGCTTGTCGCTCCTGAATACCCCGTGGTAACGCCAGAAATCTTCCGCATGGGCAAAATCATCATCGCCCGGGAAAATTTCAAGGCCGTTATGTTCTATTTTTTCCACTCCCAGCTGCTCCAAGACATTAAGATACATATCTGCGGCATGAAGTTTCCTGTCAAGCGGCGTAAAGACATCCCAGAAAGGCTTGAAGATCCTGTGTGAAACTCCTGCGCGCAGTTTCGTTTTGGTCATGGCACAGATAAAGGAGCAGCGTTCATTGGGATGCAGGTTTATGAGGACGTCAGAATCCATCCTGCTTAAATGCCTTTCACAGGCCATAAGCGCGAGGATGCTGTTGTCCCGCCCCTTCTTGTCAATGGTTATTATTTCGTCAAGATAGGGACTGTGCAGTACCACGTCCTTCAGCTTTTCGTCGGCGAGGAACGCTATGTGGCTGTCCGGCGCCGCCTTGCGCAAAGCATGGATAAAAGGCGTAGTCAGCGTAAGATCTCCCAAATGCATGAGAAATGTCACCAGTATTTTCTTGCCGTTCAGGCCAATTTTTCCCACTCATTTTCTCCTTATATATTTCATATACCATTTCGGGGCTAATATCATGCATGCAGTGGCAGTCTTCACAATGTTTTTTAAGGCACCCCGCGCACTGCGCAGGGGAAATAATTACCGTCGCATTATTACTCCCGTAAGGCCCCGTGCGTTCAGGCTTGGTAGGCCCGTACATGGCAACCAGCGGTTTTTTGAGCGCTGCGGCAAAATGCAGCGGGCCCGTATCCGCGCTTACATAAAAGGCGCAGTCCTTAATAAGTGCCGCAAGTTCCCTTAAAGTCGTCTGCCCCGTGAAGTCGTCCACTTTTTCTGAAGCAACAAGTTTTTTTATGGCCGCTCCCTTTTCCCTGTCATCAGGTCCTCCCGCAAGTACAACGGAAAGGCCGTCTGCCGCCATCAGTTCCGCAAGACGCGCATAGTGTTCTTCAGGCCATGCCTTGGTAACCCACCTGGATCCCGGCACGAAGACCGCATATTGTCCGCTAATGCCTGCAGCCGCAAGCTTAGCCTTAACATTTTCACTCTCTTTGCCAAAGTCCGGCAGGGGAAACTCTATATCACTTTTTTCTGCGCCCAAGTAGCGTGCGACATCAAGGTAACGCTCTATTACATGATCTCTGCTGTGTTCCCCTTTTATGGGACGGCTGACAAATGCACTGCCCTCCCGCATTTCGCAGTAGCCGATCCGGCAGCTGCAGCCGCTTATGGCCGCAAGTACTGCGCTTTTGAACAGCCCCTGCATATCAATGACAAGATCAAATTTTTTGCTCCGGAAGAGACCGCGGATTTCACGGAAATATTTCAGCTTTTCCGCCGGTCCCATTTTCATAAAAGCCGCCTTGTCAAAATAGAGGACTTCATCAATAACGGGAGGATCCGGCACAAAGCCCGCAAACTGCGGATGCACCAGCCAGGTTATTTTCGCCTTCGGGAAACGTCCCCTGAGCGCCGCCGCAAAGGGCAGCGTGTGCAGTATGTCCCCTAAAGAGCTCATTTTAATGATTAATATGTTCCGGTATTCCATTAAATCATCCTTTAAGTATATTTTTCACGAAATCAAGAAGATTCCCGCCAGTAAACTTATAGCCGCGGATGCCGGCGTTTGCCGCAGCCTCAAGGTCCTTATCCCGGTCTCCTATGAGGAAAGATGCATCCTTATCTATATCGTATTCTTTCATGGCCTGCAGTATCATGCCGGGTTTCGGTTTCCTGCAGTCACACTCGCAGACGTATTCTTTTGCCTCGCCTTCACGGTAATGGGGGCAGTAGTAGAACCTGTCGATGCAGCCTCCGCATTTTTCCAGCTCCTGCTGCATGTAAACATGCACTTTTTCCATGTCTTCCACCGTGTAGTAGCCGCGGGCAATACCGCTCTGGTTGGTAACGACAAAAAGCTTATAGCCAAGACTGTGCATGAACGCGAGGGCTTCAGGTGCTCCTTCAATCCACTCAAACTCAGCCGGATCTGAAAGGTAGCCCACATCAACGTCCAGTACCCCATCCCTGTCAAAAAATACCGCCTTAACCTTCATAGATATAGTACCCGCCCGTCTTATCCAGGACCTTGCAGTATTCCTCAACTGCCTCCTCAATATCCGTAAAGCCGCCGTCATAGCCTGCGGCCAGAAGATTCTTCGAGTCCGCTTCCGTAAAGCTCTGGTATTTGCCCTTCAATACTTCGGGGAAAGGAATGTATTCCAAATCACCCGAGCCGAAATGTTTCAAAACGCCTTTCGCAAGGGCGTTGAACTGGTGAGCATGCCCAGTGCCGCAGTTATAGATGCCCTTTATTTCAGGATGCTCCCAGAAATAGAAATTGACTTTCACGACATCCTTCACATAGATGAAATCGCGGGTCTGCTCCCCTGCACCGTAACCGCCATATGCGTCAAAGAGCTTGACCTTCTTTTCCGCCTTCCACTGGTTATACATCTGGAAAACCATGGAAGCCATTTTGCCCTTATGGTTTTCCTGGGGGCCGTAAACGTTAAAATAGCGCAGCCCCACAACCTGGCTTTTAATATCCGGGAGGAAACGTCTCAGGTAATTATCAAAAAAGAGTTTTGAAAATGCATAAACGTTAAGCGCTTCCTCGCATTTAGGTTCTTCTCGGAAGCCATGTACACCGCTGCCGTATGTGGAAGCGCTGGATGCGTAGATGAACTGTATCTCCCTTGCCAGGGAGAAATGCAGAAGGTTTTTAGTGTATTCGAAATTATTTTCCATCATATATTTGCCGTTATATTCCATGGTATCAGAGCACGCGCCCTCATGGAAAATAACGTCAATTTTTTCCTGGTCGAACTTTCCTTCCTTAAGGGCAGCGGCAAAGGCATACTTATTCATATAGTCCGCAATCTTCAAGGCCTGGATGTTTTTAAATTTCACCATATTAGTCAGATTATCCACTACCAGGATATCGCTTCTGCCCCTTTCGTTAAGGCCCTTCACGATATTGCTGCCGATAAAGCCGGCTCCGCCCGTCACAATAATCATATTTCGCCCTCCCTGACATTTTTGACAATTTTTTCCACAATGCCAGTCGTGGAATAGCCGTCTTCAAAATCGATTATTCTTACTTCGTCCGCGTATTCACGTCCTACGACTTCGGTTTCCCTGTAGTCGCCGCCTTTGACCAAAATATCGGGACGTATCTTTTCAATAAGGTTTGCCGGAGTGTCCTCACCAAAGAGCACCACCGCATCGACACAGGCAAGGGCCGCAAGTACCCTGGCCCTGTCAAGTTCACTGTTCAGCGGCCTGCCCTTTCCCTTTATGCGGCGCACGGAAGCGTCAGTGTTAACCCCGACGATAAGATGTTTCCCAAGTTCCGCCGCTTTTTCAAGATAGCTTACATGCCCCACGTGCAGTATATCAAAGCAGCCGTTGGTGAAAACCACCTTTTCGCCGCATGCCTTCCACGTTGCGGCAAAGGATGCCACTTCCTCCCGGCTCAAGAGACGATATTTCCCCTGTTTCCTTTCTTTCTGCAGGATGTCCGCAAGAAGCTCATCCCTGTGCACCGGACATGTGCCGACCTTTGACACTACTATCCCTGCGGCACGGTTAGCTAGGTAAACCGCATCGTCAAGACCCACCCCGCCTGCAGCGGCTGCAAGCAGGACCGCGGCCACCGTATCGCCGGCGCCCGAAACATCGAAAACTTCTATGGCAGCTGCAGGACTGTGCAGCACTTCTTTAGCGTTTACCACTGTCATGCCTTTTTCGCTGCGGGTTACCACTACATTTTTAATAGCATGTTTTTTCCTAGCAGCCCTTGCCATTTTCACGATTTCATCATCAACATTCGCGCACCTGTAGCCTGCCGCCTCACACATTTCCTTGAGGTTGGGCGTGATGAAGGTGCAGCCTGAATATTTTGACCAGTCGCTTCCTTTTGGATCTATGAGGACGGGAATTTTAAATTCCCCTGCTTTTTTTATTACATCGCGGCAGAAATTATCCGAGCATACTCCTTTGGCGTAATCGGAAACGATGATGCCGCCGAGTCCTTTTTTCAGAAGCCTGTCCAGCCATTTAGTGAGGGTAGCCGTTTCCTTTTCCGTAAGATCGCCGGCTTCTTCAAAATCAAGGCGCAGCATCTGCTGGCTGCCGCCAAGGATGCGCAGCTTCGTAATGGTTTTTCTCCCTGCGCTGCGCACAAGGCCTTTGTGGTCTATCCCTGCCTCATCAAGCATTTTTTCAAGAAGCGCATCATTTTCGTCATCACCCGTAACGCCGCCTATGAATACCCTGCATTCAAGGCAGGCAAGGTTTGCGGCAACGTTTGCCGCACCGCCGAGGACGGACGTAATCTTATTTATTTTCGCCACCGGCACGGGCGCTTCAGGCGAAATGCGCTTTACTTCGCCGTAAAAATAGCGGTCCAGCATGACATCGCCTATGACTGCGATTTTAAGTTTCCGTATTTTCCCTGCAAGAAAGGCTGCTGCATTAAGTGTCATTTTATCCATCATCCACCAGTTCACACAAAATATGTCCGATAAGAATATGTATTTCCTGGGCCCTTGCCGTGTTTTTTACCGGAACGGCAATACACTCGTCACAGAGTTCCAGAAGTTTGCCGCCGCCTTCCGCGGTAAGTCCCGCACAGTAGATCCCTTTCTTCCCTGCAAGTTTTACCGCCTCAACAACGTTGCCGCTGTTGCCGCTGGTGGAAATGGCTATGAGGACATCCCCCTTTTTCCCTAATGCCTCCACCTGCCGGGAGAAAACGTCATTAAAGCTGTAATCATTGCCGACGGAAGTCAGGATTGACGTATCAACCGTAAGGGCAATGGCAGGAAGCCCCTTCCTTTCTTTCTGGAAGCGGCCGACAAATTCAGCCGCCAGGTGCTGGCTGTCAGCAGCACTGCCGCCGTTGCCGCAGAAGAGGGCCTTATTCCCGCTTTTAAGAGATTTCTTCACGGCTTCAGCGATTGCCCCAATCTGTTTTATGGCATCGCTTTCCAGCACGGCTTCAGCCACGGCGAGATGTTCCTCAAAACGTTTTTTAATGATTTTTTCCATTGCTTCCCTCCATTACCAGTTCAGGAAATAATAGTGTACCTTAAGGGTACCGTCATGATCCTTCTTGTGTATTTCCTTTTCGAATAAGACTTCCAGAATCCAGCAACAGAAGCGGTGCTGCCATTTGTAGACCGTTTCATATTCTGCGCCTTTGGCGGAATCAAAACGGTTTATGATACTGAAGGTATTCCTTTCATCAGATTTATACTCGATACCGTTGCGCACTTCTTTTGCCATATCCGGCTCGTACAGGCCAAAGAGGCTGCTGGTGTAATCCTGCTGATAGTAGCCCAACCAGGTGCTCCATTTGCCTTCAGTCCCGAACCTCTGCCTGAAAGTGCTGAAGTACATATTAGTGGTACGCAGTTCCCCCGTATAACCTTCATGGGTCCATTTTCTGCCCACGGTAAGCCTGAGGGAAGTATTTTTCGTATTAAAGAGATAGATGGGATCGTGGTTTATATAAAATGCACTTTCAAAGTGCCAGCTGTTGTAACTCCTTTGCTCACGCTTCCAGAGTCCGTATTCGGCGTATGCGCTGTAGGAGAGGGGCAGGCCCTTTGCTATGCGGTGTTTTTTCCAGTCGAAGCGCCAGTCCGAATGTTTGGAATACCATACGTCATCGTCTTCCTCCCAGCCGGTCTTATAGGCAATCCTAAAATCATTTTCATCATGGCGCAGCTCATACATGGGCTTGTAGCCTTTCCTGGAATACTGGAAAAGGTCGCCGCGGAATTCCGTCTTGTTGCCGAAATACTTTTCTATGGTCAGCTCGCCGTAAAAGCCGTTGGTATGTCCGTCCCAGCCAATACGCGGCATTATCTTGTCCTGGTTTTTGTTTAAATCATTTATCCATTTATCACGGGAATAAACGTGCACTCCCTTGACGTATACCTGGACATCGTTTGCTATGAGTTTGTCATTGGGGTATACCTCAAAGGTTTTGGCCTTTATCAGTACGCATGGCTTATGCTCCACGGCAGGACACCTGGTCGAAATCCCGCCCTCATCCATAAAAAGCATTTTATCGCTTATTATGGCATGAGGCGCCTCAAACCAATCCTTGCCGCCCCTGCCGCGCATATCCTTTATTTCGCCGATTTCATTGTTAAAATTGTAGTGGATCCATTTGCCGTTCATCTTTGAGCCGGGCTGCATTAAGTTGGCGCCATCGTCAATAAAGATATCGCCGGTCTTTATATTGCCCGCGGCATGATCGGTGACAAGCTTCTGGTTCCCCTGGGTAATAACGACATTTCCATAGACGCGGAAATCACCATTGTCGTTATCATATTCGCTGTGGTCGCCCCGTAAAATGATTGGCAGGGGTTTTCCATTTTCGTCCTTTTTCTTTCTCCTGAAACTGGTGCGGAAACTTCCGGTTTCCTCTGTATCACTGTCAGCATCAGGGCTTTCATAGCGGTCGCCGCCGGTATTCGTGAACTGCTCGTCCGCGTAAACATCTATGCAGCTTTGAAAACATAGCCCCAGCGCCAGGACAGCAGCCAGGAAAAATCTTATCATATGGCCTTCTCCTTAGGTCTTAATTCATAAAAGTATATAAATAACCATTAAATATTATATCATAAAACAAAGAAAAGCTCACCTGCGCGGATTAACTGCGCAGGTGAGCCATGTAAGTTAAATCTGCAGTTTCTATTCCTTGAGGACTACTCCCTGGACGGAAGTATCCCCTGAAGTCTGTACGATGGTGAAACTGCCCTTGGGGATTACCATGGCCTTGCCTTTAACAAAGGCGCCACCCACAATACCCACCGGGCCAAGGATAATTATACCGCCTATGCTTGCCCCTGCCGCTCCTGCAATGGACTTCATTTCCTGTTTGGCAAGCTCGCCAATGTAAATCCTGATATGCGTTCCGTCAATGGCGCTGACAAAGGTAAACTCCATATCTATGCGGCCGTCCTTGCCGAACATGCCGGGCTGGGAAACCTTTTTAATTTTACCGCGGCCGATGGCGCCTTTGGGGATTACCAGGACATCATTTACGGAAAAATTATCCGCTGCCCGAAGGCGCAGGATATCTCCCGCCTTGTTCTCCCTGGTACTCAGTTCCTCGGTAAACTCAACCTTGATTAAGGAATCCGCCGGCAGGGTCACGTTTTTCACCGGTACCACGCCGTCCTCATAGGAAGCAAGGTCAAGCAGCTCTTCCAGCCGCGAGGAAAGGGGGCCTGTCCCGACCTCGCCATTTAACATTTTTTCAACAGATTCGATGCGGCTTTTAACCGCACCGGCCGCCATGGTGCTTTTCAGGCGCCACTCTACCACATTCAGCTTAGTGGTAAAGGTGCCGCTGCCGTCTGACGTGGTGCCTTCCAGGTAATCGTAAAGATTATCAATGCGCTCTAAAATGGGATCCGTGGTCACCACGCCATAGATATCATCTTCAAGACCGTCCAGGCGGTCATTCAACGAACCTCCCTGCTCCGTGCCATAGAGCATTCTTTCCATGCTGCCGACTTTATCGGCTGCGGAAAGGCTGCTGGGATCTGCCGCCAGGACAGGCAGGCAGATCGTAACGCAGAAAACGAAGGTCAGCATTAAAGTCAGGAGCCGTTTCTTCATAAAAGTCCCTCCATCGCTAAAATTTCTCCATATATTATACCCTATTTAGTGGTAAAAAAACAGCCTGCCACTAAATAAATGATTAAACTTTTACAGGGCAGGTCATTTTTTATATTCCGCAAGCGTTTTCTCTATGGATGCCGCAATTTCATCCATCTTCTCAAAACGGCGGCGGTGCTGTGCCCTTTTTGAAGGCTTCAGCTCTTCCATGGATTTCCTGCGCTCGGCGACCGGTATGACATAAAAACGCTTATCGGCATCATGCAGGCCCCCGCACTCTTCCCAGAACTCCGCAAAGTCCGTCTTCAGTTTCCGGTCGCTGCGTATATGGTTCATGGCGTAATAGCCTTTATTGGTTACTGCGCAGATGCGCTTTGCGCCCATGCAACCTGCCAGGCAGCGCAGCCCGTAAAAAATGAGGTTCTTCGTGCGGTAACCGAAAAAAGCTTTGGTTAGCCCCTTTATGATTTCTCTGCCGTTCTTCAGTCCCTGCATGGCACCGATATATATGGACGTGCTCCCGTCCGCATCCCGCGCCAGCCAGAATATTATCTGGTAGAGCTTTGCGTCCTCGTAGCGCAGCATCATGGAAAGGCAGCCTTCCTTGCGCTGGCCTCCATCAAAATGAAGATCCAATGTCAGGGGTTTATCATAGTAGCTGTCCTGCCAGATATTAATATATGAATTGCCGCAGGCATATATTTTTTCAAGGAGCTCCGGCGTGAAAATTTCCTCCAGGATAAGCACATGGGTCTTTATGAGATCCACGCGCTCCGCCAAAGTGGAATCAAGGTAAAAGAACGAGCGGGTCACCTGTTCCACGAAGAAAGGCGTGCCGCGGAGCATTTTGCGCCGGAGTTCCGTGGCATTAAAAAAATCCAGTATGTCATCTATATAGTCCTTATGCAGGTTGCAGCGAATCCGGAACACGACATAGCGTTTATATCCCCGGGATGTGCGTTTATAGATGCTGTGCCCCACATAATTTAAAATGCCCTTATCCATGAGTTACCCCGTTTTAAAAGCTTTACAGCGTATTTCCGTATACCGTTATATATATCACATCGCTATCTAAAAATACAACGCGTCAGGTGAAATGTATGAAAAATCACCACGCTGCCCCTGTGCAATCAGGGATATAAAAAAGCCCCGCTTTTAAAGCTGGGCCATATGGTGTTACATGAATTTCTTGTTTTTCACGCTCAGGATTTTTTCAATTTCGCGCCTCATCTGGCGGCCGAATTCCTCCTGGGGCCAATTCCAGCGGCTGGTCAGTGCTTCAGAGATTGTATTGTCATCATATACCCTGCGCCTGTAGTACTTCTGGGTAAGCTTGTTATAGGCAGTGACCCAGCCCTCGCAGTTCATCTGCAGCATGTCGTCCTCACCGCCGCGGCGTATTGTGACATCAAAATAATCAATCTCCATGGCAATAACTATGTCCACATTGCCGTCAATGGCAATTCTCCTCATCTGTGCTTCAGTAGGCATCTGGCCGGCAACCATATTTTTTTCCAGGGCATTTAAAAGGGTATCATCCTCAACTACAAGAAATCCCGGTTTGGAATTTAAAACGGCAAAGGCATTCTCATAGTAAACCTTTCCCAGATCCTGCGCGTCATGCTTTTCCTTATCCTCCACGTTATTTATAAAAGGCAAAAGGGCAACGCTTGCCGCTTCAGCACGGCTGAAGCAGGGAACGGAAAAACATAATGCCAGGGTAACCAGCAGCAAATAGCGCAATGCTTTTTTCATGTAAACTCCTCCTTGAAATTACTAATAGGCACTTTTATATTTTACCACATTTCAGCGAAAAAAAACAGCCTTTTGCCGAAAAGCGGTTATTTTTTCCTAAAGAAAAACCAGGGAAAGTATGTTCCCTGGTTTTAAATATCCAAGCCATCCTTTAAATTAGAAAGTAAAGGTGAGGTCGGTCCAGATGCGTTTATCCCTTTCGCTGGTATCCATCCTGTTTTTGGTATCGTAGTATACTACCGTGCCTACAAGATTTTTGGCAAATGTATAGTTGGCACCCACGCCGTAGCCCCTGAAGCCGTGTCCGTCATAAACATTGGCATCAGTGGTATGGGCAATATATGTGCTGCCCGGCTGGTTGTAGTAATTGGCAAAAATGCCCCAGCTGCCAACCTCTTCAGGTTCAGCGCCCATAAATTCAAGGCCTACGGTAAAGCCGCTCTTGGAGTCGCCGAAATCGAATTCAGGTCTGCTGTCGGGATTGCCCCTTAAATACATGCCCTTAATGGTCACTTCGCCAATCTTGTAATCGGCGCCCACACAGAAGATCTGGGTGTTAAGGTCCGTGACATCGGCAACGTCCCTGAAGTTAAAGTAGCCTATGGAAAGATGGGAATCCTCAGTGAACTCTGCGGCAATTTCAGCGCCTGCATAGGTGCCGCCGCTGCTGTCATCGCCGTCAATGCTGGTTGTAATGTCGCCGGAAGATTTCCCCGCAAAGCCGGTTACCTTAAATTTCTCGCCGTAGGAAATGGCGGCGCCGTCAACCATCTCGTCGTAAATATTACCATCGGCAAAGAGGGTCTCGTAGCGACCGGCGGTAACTTTTATGCCGCCAAGTTTGCCTTTGACGAAAACATTGCGGAACCTGGTTTCGTTTTCTTCGACGTTATTGCTGAAATCCTGGGTGTTTTCAACCATTGCGGTATAGGTCCAGATATCGTTAACCTGGCCTTCCGACCAGATACGCGTACGCAGGTCGTTTTCAAACCCATGGTCCGTGCTCATGTACTTGTAGCGGATTTCACCGGTAATCTTGACGTTATCGGATTTTTTCTCCAGCCGTGCCACACGCACCCCAAGGGCATCAAGTTCGTCAGCGAACTCCGCCTCAAGGCGCGCATCGCTTGCGCCTTTAGCCATAGCCCTTGCAACGATCTGGGCCATTTCGTAGCGCGTAATGAGCCGGCTGCCACCGAATGTGCCGTCAGGATAGCCGTCAACCACGCCTTCAGCCGCCAGCTTTGCAATGCTGTCGTAAGCCCAGTGGCCTGCCGGAACATCGCTGAACGAGTTGGCTGCATATGCGGATGCGGTTACACCAAGGGCCATTGCCATTGCAAGTACCAAACTTTTTTTCATGTTACATTCCTCCTGAAAGTATTTTCGGAAAAGCAGAAAATAGTTTCAGCAGCTGCCCGTAACGACAAAAATGCCATTTTCCCCTTTGCGTTTTATCGTTAGAGGCGCCATAAAGGTCCATTCAACTTCTCCGCAAAGTTAATCGTAGCATATTCCCCTTCCGAGTTCAACCCCTCTAACCGAAGTAATCACTGTTTTTTTGTGGCTATTTAAAACAAATAAAAAAACAGGGCAGATAAACTGCCCTGTTTCTGTTGTGTACTGCTCGGATTAGAATGTGAGAATGAGCTGGGTCCACAGGGTCTCTGTGTCAACGCCGCCATTCTTGGCATCCAGGTTGTAGTAGTGTACAGCGCCAACCAGGTTCTTAGCGAATGTATAGTCTGCACCAACAGCTCCGCCTTCATAGCCTGTCCTGGAGTAGCTGGAGAAAGGCATTGTGCTGTTCCAGATGGTTCCTGCAGGCTGGTTCAGGTATTTAGCCCATACGCCGAAAGTACCGGGTTTGGAAGCCTTTGCTCCGAGAACATTCAGGCCGATGAGCACGCCATCTTTAGTCGTCTGAGAGCCAAGGCTGGAGTGCAGGTAGTCAACGGCAAGTTTAACGTCGTCCTTAGCAATACCAAAGCTTACGCCAGCAGTGAAGAGATCAACGTCATGGTCAACGAATTTACCAAAGCGGCTACCTTTCGTCGCATCATTGCTTCCACCTTTTCCTAAATCTTTTACTCCGTAGTAAGAAACGTTAGCGCCGATGCCCTTTGTCTGGTAGCGCAGGTCTGCGTATATTGCATCGTCACCAATACTGGAACCTTCAGTTACGCTATCAGAAACTTTGCCGCCGCCAACTGTAAGTTTAATGTTTTTACCATAGGAGAGTTCGCCGCCATCAAAACGAGCATCATGCATGTAACCGCGGTTCTGCAGGAAGTCGGTGAAATTGTAACGGCCGGCCATTACTTTAACGCCGCCGACACGTCCGTCAACCCAGGCACGCTGCCAATCGGTGCGGTTTTCTTCCACGTTGTTGTGAGCAAAGTTCTGGATGTTCTGAACCATTCCAGTGTATGCCCAATTGTCATTAGCCTGACCCCTGAACCAGATACGGGTACGCAGGTTGCTTGCGGAGCCGTATGCATCGCTGTGAGAGGCATCATAGCTGTAACGGATCTGGCCGGTGATCTTTACGTTATCAGCGTTTTTCTCAAGACGAGCAACGCGAACACCAAGAGCGTCCAGCTCATCAGCAAATTCAGCTGCCAGACGGTCAACGTTTGCGCCTTTTGCCATTGCCCTTGCAACAACCTGAGCCATCTCGTAACGGGTCAACAGGCGGTCGCCGCCGAATGTACCGTCAGGATAACCGTCAACTACGCCTGCTGCTGCCAATTTAGCAATGCTGTCGTAAGCCCAGTGGCCTGCAGGAACATCGCTAAACGGATTGGCTGCATAAGCTGAGGCGGTGACACCCAAAGCCATAGCCATTGCGAGTACTAAACTTTTTTTCATGTTTCTTTTCCTCCCTTTGGAAAAAATTTTTTTATTATAAAACATCCGGGAGAAAACGGCTTTCGTCTAAAGTATCCTCGTTTCCTTCAGCCTACTTCCCGCTTTTCCATGACGCATTATAATCGCCGTGGTTTCGCAACATAGGCAAACCCTGAAGCCGGCTTTCCTTCAAAAACCGCTCCGGCGCATCCTAAATCAATTTAAGTGTAGCACTCCGGCGGCCCGTTGTCAAGGATTTATGCGACAGATCAAATTCCCGGGAAATTCCCGTTTCCATTAAAATGGCTTAACCATGCGGTTTCCGCCATATTCTGCCCTTTAAAAAATTCACAAAGATTTCACCAAATGAAAAGGAGGGGCGGATTATCCGCCCCTCGCTGAGTCTTCTGCCTTTATCAGGTTAGAATGTGAGGATCAGCTGGCTCCACAGGGTCTCATTGTTTCCTGAGGAATCAACCTTGCTCTTTAAGTCGTACCATTCAATGCCGCCGACCAGGTTCTTGGCGAATGTGTAGTAACCTGCAACCATCCAGCCCTTAAAGCCCATAGTATCGTAATCGCCGTTCATGGTATGGGTCATTACGGTGCCTGCCGGCTGGTCAAAGTGTTTCACGGTAATGCCGAAGGTACCGGGTTTGGTAGCCTTTGCGCCAAAGAGGTTCGCGCCTATTACATAGCCGTTTTTGCCGGACGGGGTATCAACGTCACTGCGCAGGTAGTCAAAGAGTATTTTCACGTCTTTGGCCACGCCGAGTTTCAGGCCAACGTTCCATAGTCCGTCGCAGGAATCATAGGAACCACCCAGGAATTTCGTAACGTCATGCCATTTGTAGTAGCCGACGTTAATGGCAGACCTCTTGCCGAAATCACATTTCAAATTGGCATAGTAGGTATCGTCAGCAGCACTGCCGCCTTCGCTCTTGCTGTCTGATGCCTTGCCGCCGCCGACAATCAGCTGCAGCTCCTTGCCGTAAATAGCCTCGATTCCGTCGAAACGGGTATCATAAATCATACCTTCGTTGGCGGTATAGTCGGTCAGGTTGTAACGGCCGGCGGTAATCTTCACACCGCCGATACGGCCGTTAGCGAATGCGCGCTGGAAGTCAGTGGTGTTTTCTTCCATGTTGTTGTGGGCAAACTGCTGGATGTTCTGGAACATGCCAACGTAACCCCAGTCGTCATTGGCCTGGCCCCTTACATACATACGGGTACGCAGGTTGCTTCTGGAATAGCTGTAACGTGTGTGCACATTGGAATAGTTGTAACGGATCTGTGCAGTGATCTTCACGTTGTCAGCGTTTTTCTCAAGACGGGCAACGCGTACTCCTAAGGCGTCAAGCTCATCAGCAAATTCCTCTGCCAGACGGTCAACGTTTGCGCCTTTTGACATTGCCCTTGCAACGATCTGGGCCATTTCGTAGCGCGTCATGAGCCGGCTGCCGCCGAATGTGCCGTCAGGATAGCCGTCAACCACGCCTGCCGCCGCCAGTTTGGCAATGCTGTCGTAAGCCCAGTGGCCTGCGGGAACATCTCTGAACGGGTTGGCTGCATAAGCGGAGGCGGTAATGCCCAAAGCCATTGCCATTGCGAGTACTAAACTTTTTTTCATGTCTTTTCCTCCCTTTAGAGAAAATTTTTTATTATAAAACATCCCGGGAAAAAACGTTCTCCGCCTGAAGTATCCTCGTTTCCTTCAGCCTGCTTCCCGCTTTCCCGTAGCGCATTATGATCAGGAAAATGAAAAGACCGCTGCCCTAACGGAAAGCGGTAGTGCAATGCCAGTACAAAACACTTCCCTGTCACCAGCAGGTCAGTATATGTGAAGGCACGCCATAAGGCAGCAGCGGGACCGCCCGGAAGATTTCCGGCAGCCTTTGCACAATTTCCTAGTTTAAACGCTTTCTAATATATTAATCATAATTATTATCATTAAGTTTGTCAATACTTTTGATAAAAATTTCCTAAAATATTTTTAGCGGTATCTATTCTTAATAAGAAATAGTATCTAAAAGCAGCACTTTTTTCCCTTCCCTGATCCCTGGAACAAAAATGCACACTGTGCGCATTTTTGCACCCTTTTTTATAGTGTGCATTTTCCCTTTTGAAAAACCCCTTTTTTTACGCCTGCCCGTCTCATAAGAGCCGCACGGGCACTTCGTTTCCGCCACGCGCAAAAATTCCTGACTGAGACATAAAAAATGAACACCCCCTCCCCGGCGTGCGTTTTTCCGCGCTTTTTACTTTTTCCCCGAAAGGCACGCAGGCATGAGCTTCCTGCGTTTTCCGGAAATTTAAAAATGCACACTGTGTGCATCCCGGTGTGCATTTTTCCCCGTGAATTTAAGGGATGTTTTTTTATAAGTCCGGCCGGCAAGCATTCCACGCCGCTAGCCGCCGAATGTATTGGCAAGGCTTGCAAAGTCCTCAAGGGAAAGGGTCTCGCCCCTGCGTTTCCCGTCAATGCCCGCCCGGGAAAGCCAGGCCGCACATTCGTCCCCCGTAATACCCATGTTTTTTAAGGCGTTCACCAGCATCTTGCGCCGTACGGAAAATGCCGCCTTCACCACGCGGAAGAATAACCCTTCGTCGCATACGCTGACGGGCGGCTTTTCCCTCTTCCTGCACATGATGACGGCCGATTCCACCTTCGGCGCCGGAATGAACGCTTCCTTTGGCACCGTGAGCAGTATTTCAGGCTCCGTGAAATACCGGGCCGCAACGGAGAGGACCCCGTAATTGCGCCCGCCAGGAGCCGCCGCCATGCGCCGCACCACCTCTTTCTGCACCGTTATTACCAGCCGTTCCATTGGAAGGTTCTTTTCAAGCAGCGCAAAAATGACGGGCGTCGTTATATAGTAGGGGAGGTTTGCGCATACCTTGAAGGGTCTCCCTCCTGTTTCCTTAAGGATATCCATTTTAAGGATATCGCCCTGTACGATGCGCACGTTCCCGTATCCTTTGAGCCCTGCGGAGAGGATGGGTATCATCCTTCCGTCAAGTTCCACCGCAATGACCTTCGCCCCCGTCTCCGCAAGGGCCTCCGTCAGGGAACCGAGCCCCGGGCCTATCTCCAGCACCGTGTCCTTCTCCGTAAGTTCTGCGGCTTCCGCAATCTTTTCCGCAATGCCCGCATCCGCAAGGAAATTCTGTCCCAGCTTTTTTGCGGCGCGCAGCCCGTAGCGGTGCATTATGCTTTTCGTGACTTCAGGGGATGCAATGGGCTTCATTTAATCTCCTTTAAGGCGGCGTCAAATTCATCCTGCGTGACGCCGCCGTAGCGATTCAGTCTTTCAAGTAACCTCTTTGCGTTGCCGAAGCCTATCCCGAGGGATGCCCCGAGGGCGTCACACCTTACGACGGCGCCTTCCAACCCGCTGAGGCCGTTTGCGAAAAGATCCTTTTCGGTAAATTCACTTCCCAGCTCCGTCTCGTGGTACCTCACTTTTGCCAGCGCGGCGGCTATAGCCGCCAAGGCCGCGCATTCGACCCCCGCGTCACCTTCCGCCGTGGCATCGGCCCTTGGGATGAATGCCTGGCCTGCTGCCTGGAATTTCTCCGTTAAATATTTACGGATCCGCTCGCCAGCGCCATCCGGATCCGTTAAAATAATGATTCCCCGCCTTCTGTAGGCGGCTTCTATCTGTTTAATTGTACGGGGGATAAAGTGAACCCTCCCGTTTCAATGGTATCTGCGTCAACTGCCATTTTTACGGCCGCGGTATCCATCTTCCCTTCAACTATGATTACTTCCTTCAGCATTTTCAGCCTTCCAGGATATAAATGGTTATGTACCTGCGCCCCCAGTGAATGGCGCGGTTTATGTCTTCCATGTAGAGGTCAATAATGTTCCCATCGATTGCACCGCCGCAGTCACCAGCCATGGCTATGCCGTAGCCCGGGATGTACATCTTCGTGTAATATGGGATGACGTCCGGGTCAACCGCAACAATCCCTTCATAGGGCACGATCCCTATGGAGGTGAGTCCCGTGCCGCTGCCTTCGGCTATGGTATAGGCAGTGGCCTCCACGTTCATCTTCCTCGAGTAGCGCTTGTAACCTGCCGGCGTAAGCACTGTGCTGGCCGTGCCGCACCTTACAATTTTGGCTATCGGTTTTTCCAGCACCTCTTCGTCAAGCTTCTCCGTGGTGGTCTTGAAAAAACTAGTCCGCACCACCTTGGAAATGACCTTCATTTTCCCGGGCGTGCCTTCCTTCTCAAGCTTTTCAACGCCTTCGTCCATGGTCCCGTCATCCCTGTATTCCACGGGCGGCGGAATCTTTTCCTCGGTAAATTTCAGCCTTTCGCCGCTGCTGAGCACGTATATCCTCATATCAGGCTTAATCTCCGCCGTAACTGCCGGGTAAACCTTCTTTTTCCTGTAGGATATGCCGAAACCGTCAAGGGCGTCGCCCACGGTTGACGCAGTGCTTTTCTGCGCCGTTTCCACGCCATCCCTTACAATGGCAATGGGCTTGCCCCGCAGGACGGTTATGACGCTGCCGTCATGAATGAACATGCCGTCCTCAATCTTCCAGCTGTCACCAGGTTCGAGCTTTACGCCCGCCGCCTGGAAAATTTCCTGCGGCTTAATGCTGCTGGTCTTTATTTCCCTGACCAGGCCGTCATATTTTACGGTAATGTTCCTTATGCTGTCAAATCCAAGAAGAAATGGAATGACCAGTAGCAATAGGACTATTACCGCAATGAGTTTCCTTATCTGTATATTGCTGCTTCCCATCGTGCCTCCTGTCGTTTCCTACAGCAGTCCCGTGACCCGCCTTCCGCGGGTGTCATTTTTTCCGGGTCGGCTTATTTTATCACAAAAAAAGAAATACGTCAAATAAAGCGGCGTATTTCCGCATTCTGCCTTGGTTTTACGGCTGTTTTCCTGCCTTTAGGGCTCCCCGCCGCACCCTTATGATTTTAAAAATCATTCACGCACCGTGGGACTTCCCATGGAACATCCTGGGACTTTCCCTTCGCTGCGCATAAGGTCGCTGCCCCATTCATACATGGCCTTTAAAATCGGGAAAAGGCTTTTCCCGAGCCCCGTCAGAGAATATTCCACCTTGGGCGGCACCACGGGATATACCTTCCTGCCTATAAGCCCGTCATCCTCCAGTTCCCTGAGCTGCTGGGTCAGCATTTTGGACGTGGCCTCCGGCACCAGTTTTTTAAGTTCGCTGAAGCGCAGCACGCTATCTAAAAGGTGCCATAAAATAAGCGCCTTATATTTTCCCCCTATGAGCTTTAAGGCGGCGGCCACCGGGCAATTTGCGTTCGATACCCTTTCCATGGCCTTTACCTTCTCTTTTTTCGCCCTGTCCTTCTTCGCCTTTTTATCCTTATCGTTATCCTTTGCCATAGTCCCATCCCCTTTAAGATATCTTTTCAGGTACTATCTTACAAAATAGTACGTTCTTGATTAAAGGATATCCGCTTAATATAATAATAACAGCCGGACCCGGTCCGGTCAAATGAAAGGAGGGCCTATGCAAAAGGACCTTTTTGATGTGACGGGCATGAGCTGCTCAGCCTGCTCGGCCCGCATAGAAAAAGTGCTGGAGAGGAAGGACGGCGTCCTTAAAGTAAGCGTCAATCTCCTTAAAAACAGCATGTATGTCACATACGATGAAACAGCCATAGATGCAGGGGGCATTGCCGCCGCCGTGGAAAGGATGGGTTTCGGCGCATCGCTGCGCGGCGCCCCGGGCGTGAAGGAAAAGCGGGAAGACCCCGCGGATGCCGAAATGTGCGCCCTGAAAAAAAGGCTCGTCTTTTCCCTCCTTTTCATGCTGCCACTCTTTTACCTGACCACGGGAAAAATGGCAGGGTTCCCCCTGCCCGCGTCAGTTTCCGGCACCGGGAATGCCATGGTCCATGTCCTCGCCCAGCTGCTCCTTACGGTACCCGTACTCATAGCGGGCGGCAGGTATTTCATAAACGGCTTCAGGAACCTTTTTGAAAAGGCGCCCAACATGGATTCACTCATAGCCATAGGTTCAGGCGCCGCCTTTACCTACAGCATCTACGCTTCCTTTAAGATTGCATCCGCCATGGGGCGGGGCAACATGGAAAGCGTGGGCTATTTTTCATCAACCCTCTACTTTGAGTCCGCCGCCATGATACTTACCCTCATCACCCTCGGGAAATTCCTCGAGGCTAGGGCCAAGGCACGGACCTCTTCCGCCATAACGAAACTCATGGACCTTGCCCCGAAAACCGCCATCGTGGAGCGGCACGGGCTGCAGGGCGAAATACCCCTTGATGAGGTGGTGACGGGGGACGTCCTCATCGTCAAGGCGAGCGCTTCCGTGCCCGCGGACGGGATCATAACAGAAGGATCCGCCGCCATCGACGAAGCGGCGATTACCGGGGAGAGCATCCCCGCCGAAAAGCACGCCGGGGACAAGGTGGCCGGCGGCACCATAAATAAGAGTGGCTACTTCAAAATGCAGGTAAGTGCCGTGGGCGAAAATACGGCCCTCGCGCAAATAATAAGGCTGGTCGATGAGGCAACATCATCAAAGACACCCATTGCCCGGCTTGCGGATAAAATAAGCAGGATCTTCGTTCCCGTCGTCATAACCATTGCGGCTGCGGCCTCCGTCTTCTGGCTTGCCACGGGCAAAAGTGCGGAATTCGCCCTTTCCGTCGCCATATCGGTACTCGTCATTTCCTGCCCCTGCGCTCTGGGCCTTGCAACGCCGACGGCCATCCTGGTGGGGACCGAAAGGGGCGCCGCGGGCGGCATTTTAATTAAATCCGCCGCAGCCCTCGAAACGGCGGGCAGCACCGATACGGTAATCCTCGATAAGACCGGCACCGTGACTGTAGGAAAGCCCGTGGTTACGGATATCATTCCCATAGGCACCGATGAAAAGGGGCTCCTCGCCCTTGCCGCCGCCATGGAAAAACTTTCGGAGCATCCTCTTTCGCTGCCCGTAATCGCCGCCGCGGGGGACCTCCCCCTTCCTGAAGCCTCTGACTATCAAATGTTCCCGGGGCTCGGTTTTACGGCAGCCGTGGACGGGAAAACCTGCAGGGCCGGCAATGCAAGGTTCTTAGGGGATGAGGCGGCACCACTTGCCGCAAGGGCGGAAGAACTTTCCGCAAACGGGAAGACGCCCCTCTTTTTTTCATCAGAAGGGAAACTCCTCGGCATCATCGCCGTCGCGGACACCGTAAAGCCCACCAGCACGGAAGCGGTAAGGAAGCTGCACGGTATGGGCATCAATGTCATCATGCTGACGGGGGATAATAAACACGCCGCAGAAGCCATAAGGGGAATAGCGGGGATAAATGAGGCGATAGCGGAAGTACTGCCTGAAGATAAGGAAAAAATTGTCCGCAAATACCAGGATAAAGGCCATAAGGTCGCCATGGTGGGGGATGGGATAAACGATGCCCCGGCACTTGCAAGGGCCGATACCGGCATTGCCATAGGCGCGGGGACCGATATTGCAATCGAATCTGCCGACATAGTGCTCATGAAAAGCGACCTCCTCGACGTGCCGAAGGCAATAAGCCTCAGCCGCACGGTCATGAAAAATATCCGCCAGAACCTCTTCTGGGCCTTTTTCTATAATTCCATCGGCATCCCCATTGCCGCAGGGGTGCTCTACCCCCATTTCGGCATCCTCTTAAGCCCCATGATTGCCGCGGCGGCCATGAGCTTCAGCTCCGTCTCCGTCGTGACCAATGCCTTGAGGCTGCGCTTTTTCACGCCGGGTTAAATGCAGGAATCCCTGTAAAAATAAATAAAATAAAATTGCAAAGGAGTTTTAAAATGAAAAAAACTATTTCCATAAGCGGCATGCACTGCGAGCACTGCATAAATGCCGTAACGGCAGCCCTAAAGACGGTGCCCGGCATCACTTCCGTCAGCGTCAGCCTTGAAAAAAATAAGGCGGTGGTTGAAGGCGGCGTCCCGGATAATATTTTAAGGGAAGCCGTGGAAGATACGGGTTTTGACGTGACGGGCATAAAATAAGGCAAAAAACTGCCCCGGTTTTTCGGTGTAGTTTTTTTTATCGCAAAAGCTGGCTTCTTTTTTCCAGCACCCTTATGAAATAGTGGTAACTGCCGAAAAGGAATATGGCGCCGAATATCCAGGCGAAGGGCTGGGCCAGGCATACGCCGAGGAAGCCGTAGATGTCCGCGAGGAATGCCGCCGCAATGCTCCTCATGAGCAGCTCGCCCATGCCTGAAAACATGGGTATCAGCGAAATCCCCATCCCCTGCACGGCACTGCGGTAAACGAATGTCTGGCTCAAGACGAAGTAGAAGGGCACCGTATGAGAAATATACATCTGGGCCGCCGCGACGACATCTTCGTTCGGATGGTCAAGGAAAATTCCTATTATCTCAGGCCCGAAGTTGAACATGAGTACCGCCGCGCAGACTGCGAATATCGCCGACAGCATGGAGCACGATCTCACCGCCCAGCGAATCCTGTCAAAACACCTGGCGCCGAAATTCTGCGCCGTGAATACCGCCATAGAAATGCCGAAGGTAATCATCGGCTGCGTGGCCAGCTGCTCAATACGCATGGATGTGGTAAAACCCGCAATGGTATCCGGGCCGAAGCGGTTGCAGACCGCCTGCACGAAAAGTATCCCGATTCCGAGGACCGAAAACTGTATAGCCATGGGCAGCCCCATTCTGAGATGCTGCCACATCTCATGCCGGGTGAGGCGGAAATCGCCCCTTCCTATATGCAATTCGGGGAATTTCACATAACTATAAATGGCGCACAGTATTGCGGATAGGGCCTGGGCCATGACGAGGGCCACCGCGCTCCCCGGCACGCCCCAGCCGAACTTGATTATGAAAAGCAGGGCGAGCAGGATGTTTACCACGGAAGATACTATCAGGAAATAAAGCGGCGTCCTGCTGTCGCCGAGAGACCTCATAATGGCGGCGAGAAGGTTGTAGCTCATCATAGCGGCCATCCCGTCGCTTATGATCATGACATAGCTCCTTGAATTTTCAAAAAGCCCCGCAGGCACGTTCATAAGGGCAAGCATCCCGCCTATTATAAGATGCATTATAAGCATTATCCCAAGCACCATGAAAACGCCAAGGACAAGGCAGGTTGCGATGCTGCGCCGCACGCCATCCATGTCCTTTGCGCCGTAGCGCTGCCCCGTCACCACGGCAAAGCCGTTGCTGAAGCCTATGGTCATGCCTATCTGCAGCATGAAGACAGGGGCCACCGCCCCCACCGAGGCAAGGGCCGCAACGCCTATGGTCCGCCCGACGATGATTATGTCCGCAATGTTATAAAGCTGCTGGAATACGTTGCCTAACAAAAGTGGCATCATGAATGGCAGCATCAGTTTTAATGGCCTGCCTTCCGTCATGTTAATCAGCATTCTTTAAGCCTCCTCGTGCCGGGAATGTTTTTAAATAACCAGTCATTATTATGGCATATAAGTTAAAAAACGGTCACATGCGAAAATAAGGGGTATCTGCCGATACCGTCCGCACACGCCCCACATTTCGTTTAATATCTTTCTCCCATTACAATATATGCCATGCCCACAAGTCCAGCGGCAACATTTTCCTTTTTTTAAAATATACGGGCTTAAGCCCCGCTTCTTCCGCCATGGCAAGGGCCGTCTTAAATCCCCTGCCTATATGGTCCGTCAGGTGCGCGTCGCTTCCTATGGTGCAGAAACGTCCGCCAAGCTCCCTGTATCTTCCGTATATTTTAAGGAGCGAACGTACGGCGGCGGCATCTTCAAGCCTCCTGGTATTTATCTCCATGGGCTTTTCCTTTTTTATGAGCAGCCTGAAAAAATCATCAAAAAGTTCCGGCGCATCGGGAAGCTCCGGCTCATCAAAAGGCCAGTAGCGGCACATGTAATCTACGTGGGCAAAGGAGTCAAAGCCGTCATGGTTCCCGGTGCAAGCAATGGCTTCCTCGAGGAATTCCCGCACCACGTCCTTCCTCTCCTGTCTCCTGTAGCAGCTTTGTTCGTAAAGGTCACGCCCGTTCACGCAGTGGATGGAACCTAATACAAAATCAAAAGGCCAGCCTGCCGCCACCATGTCATCATCTGCTGCGATATGCTTCTGCATGCCTATCTCTATCCCGAACATGAAGTTTTCCCCGCACAAGAATGCGTATTTCCTGAAATATTCGTCAAGGTCGAAGGTAAAGGCTGTCGGGTTGGTTGGGTAATCGTAGTCCCAGTGCTCCGTAACCACAATCCCCATCCCTTTTTTTGCCGCCGCAGCAAGCGCTTCCGGAAGCCGCATTTCGCTGTCGCAGGAATATTCACAGTGTACGTGAGTATCAAATATCATTCTTACTGCTTCTTTCAATTACACATTAAAGCGGAATTCCACCACATCGCCATCCTGCATTACATAATCCTTGCCTTCAAGACGCACGAGGCCTTTCTCGCGGGCTGCCGCCTTGCTGCCGCATTCCACGAGGTCTTTGTATGAAACTATTTCCGCCCTTATGAAGCCCTTTTCGAAATCCGTGTGGATTTTCCCGGCGGCCTGGAGCGCCCTTGTCCCTTTCATTATGGTCCAGGCACGGGCTTCTATTTCCCCGGCCGTAAGATATGTCATAAGGCCGAGGAGCTTAAACCCCGCCTTTATGAGCCTGTCAAGGCCGGGTTCCTTGAGGCCCGCCATTTCCAGGAATTCCAGCGCCTCGGCATCCGGCAGTTCCGCAACTTCCTCTTCCATCTTTGCGGATACGGCTATGACTTCTGCGCCTTCCGCCGCGGCATATTCCGTTATCGCAGCAACGGGCGCACAGGATGCGGGATCCGCCACGTCATCTTCCGCCACGTTTGCCACATAGAGCACGGGCTTCATGGTGAGGAGCTGCAGGTCATGCAGGAAATCCCTTTCCCCGTCCGTTAAATCCTGCTGCCTTGCGGGGACGGCTTCCCCCAGCCCCTTCAGTACCTTTTCCAGGGCTGCCTTTTCAAGGGGGACCTTCTTATCCCCCGTCTTCATGAGCTTTACCAGGCGCTCCAGGCGCTTTTCCACGGTTTCCATGTCCGCAAGGTAGAGCTCAGTGTTAATAATCTCAATGTCCCTTATGGGGTCAATGCCGCCTTCCACGTGGGTAACATTGCCGTCTTCAAAGCATCTTACCACCTGGGCCACCGCATCGACTTCCCTTATGTGGGCAAGGAACTTGTTCCCGAGCCCCTCGCCTTTTGACGCACCCCTGACGAGGCCCGCAATATCGACGAAGCGCATCACCGAGGGCGTTATTTTTTTTGAGCGGAACATGTCGCTTAGGACCTTGAGTCGCGCATCAGGCACCTCAACCATGCCCACGTTGGGCTCAATGGTGCAGAATGGATAGTTCGCCGCTTCCGCGCCGGCTTTTGTTATTGCATTAAAAAGCGTGCTTTTTCCTACATTGGGCAGGCCGACAATGCCCATCTCCAGATTTGTTCCCACTTTCCTTATCTCCTCAGTGTTTCTTGAATACGGCGTTGGCAAAATCGCGCATGTTCTGGTTGGCTACCTGTTTGAAATCGGCGGGCGGCAGGGCAAAGGCATTGTCGGCATCGACTTCGTTGCTGCATTCCACGACGGTGAACATGGGAAGCGTCCTTTCCTTATAGCCCTTCCAGATGTCAGTGTCTTTCTCAAAATAGAAATAGAGCGTGCCCTCGCCTTTTGTTACCATATCATAGTCATAGCCCGTGGCGGGATCGTTCCCCATGACGGGCCGATTGACGAACCAGCTGATCAGGGTTTCCGCAAACGCCGGGCTCATTCCCTGAAGTTCCGGCAGGCGGTCATAGGTCCTGTTGACGTAGTCTATCGTATACCAGTAGCCGCCCTTGACGAAGGAACTCTGGTCGCGCAGCACCTTGCCCACGGCATCCGTGGTCGTGACGCGCTCGGCGTTAATCCCGTTCTTTTCGTTATATTCCGTGCGGTTAATGCGTACCTTCTGGGCGTCGGTGAGCTTGGAGTAGGCTTCTTCCGTCATTATTTCCTGCATGTCAAGTTTCTGGACCACCACCAGGTGCACCGGGTGCCGGTCGCTGTTCAAAATGTCCCCGAGGAGCCTGTAGGTCCTCTGACCGGGACTGAAAGCCGCGGATACGGCGGATGAAATGCATGCAATAAGACAGGTCATTATAAAAATAAGCAGTGATTTTTTCATGGCTCCACCTCGTGTTCTTCAGATAGTTTATTATACCACATCTTGCGCCCGGTAAAAAATACACGGCCGCGGAAGAAGAATAATAATCCGTTCGCGGCCGTATTTATACGGTATGCCTAGTTACGGTCAAAAATCATTACCTTGTCAAAATCAAGGTATACGGGCTCGCCGTCCTTAAACTCGTCAAGGTCTGCGCCTTTGACCAGGACGCGCACTGTGTGGTCCCTGACCTGGATCCTGTAGTCAACGGAATCCCCCATGTAGAAGCGGTGGGCCAGGGTGCCCGTTATCATGCCGCCCGTTGCGGACATGGTAATGTTTTCGGGACGCACGGCAAGGGTCGCCTCGCCTTCCACGCCTGCCGTGTTGGGGAAAGAGTGGTCCGTGCCGGCAATGAATACCCGGTCGCCTTTTACTTCGGCGTCCATGAAATTGACAAGGCCTATGAAATCGGCAACCATCTTATTGGCGGGTTTCGTGTATATGTCGTGCGGTGCGCCGATCTGCTGCACCACGCCGTCGATCATGACTACAACCCTGTCGCTCATGGCCATGGCCTCGCTCTGGTCATGGGTTACGTAAATTACCGTAATGCCGAGATTCTTCTGGATGGATGAAATTTCAAAGCGCATGCTCTCGCGCAGCTTGGCATCAAGGTTAGATAAGGGCTCGTCGAGGAGAAGCAGCCCCGGCTGTGCCACAAGCGCACGGGCCAGCGCCATGCGCTGCTGCTGGCCGCCTGAAAGCTGGTGGGGGTAGCGCTCGGCGTAGTTTTCAAGATGCACCATTTTAAGGATGTAGCCTACCCCTTTGGCCCGGTCCTCCTTGCCCAACTTCTGTATCTTTAAGGGGTAGCCCACATTGTCCGCAACGGTCATATGGGGCCATACGGCATAGGACTGGAACACCATGCCGATATTCCTTTTTTCCGGCGGCGTGAAGCTCCGCTTAATGGATGAGCTTACGCATTTGTCGCCTATATAAATCTCACCCTCAGTAGCCTGCTCGAAGCCTGCCACCATGCGCAGGGTCGTCGTCTTGCCGCAGCCTGACGGCCCCAGGATGGAAACGAATTCCCCTTCCTTTACAACCAGGTTGAAATCATCTACTGCAGTGACCTTGCCGAAACGTTTGTAAACATGTTCAATTCGTACTTCTGCCATTTATTACACTCCTTCATTAAATACCCACATTACCATTAGTCACTTTATTAAGTATCAGGTTGCCTGCAAGAACTATTACCAGAATTATTACTGAAAGCACGGAGGCGTTCTGCGTATCGGCATAGGTCTGCAGTTCGTAGAGCAATACGCCTATTGTTTTAGTCTCAGCGCCATAAAGCAGCAGCGACATGGTCAGCTCGTAAAACGATGGCATAAAGATCAGGAACCAGCCTGCAATAATGGACGGAGCAATAAGCGGCATGATAATGTCTTTGCAGCATCTAAGCCAGTTGGCACCGGAATTTAAGGCCGCTTCTTCCAGGGAAATGTGTACCTGGCTTAGGGAAGCGGCAATGGTGCGCACGGCCATTGTCATGTATTTTATGAGGTAACTGATTACCAGAACCCAAAGGGTCGAATAAAGGTTCAGCCCGAAATTGCCGGAGAAGCTGATAATCAGTGCCAGGGCTATAACTATGCTCGGCGTGCTGCCGCCGACAAGCGTCAGGAGATCCGGAATGCTGCGTCCCCGCACACTGGTCTTTACGGCAAGGTATGCCACGAAAAGTGACAGCGCCGTACCGGTGCACGCAGCAATAACGGCGTAGATTACGGAGTTCCAGATGGATTCCATGTACTGGGCACTGGTTATGACGGGCTCCCAGGCGGTAAAGCCGATGTTGCTGAAAGTAACCGGCCTTGACATGGTCTTTATGAGCGAAGTTATCACAATGGAACCTATGGGGATGACCACGGAAATAATCCCGTAACCGCCAACTATGCACAAGGCCAACCATTTCCATTTGCCTAGTTCCACTATATTGGGACGGGTGCTCTTGCCGCTGATGGTCGTGTAATCCTTGCGGCCTATCATCCATGTCATGAAAATGAGGAGGCCGTTGGCCAGTACCATTAGCGATGCCGCAAGGGCCGTCGCATCCCTTATGCCGCCCGCGTCACCCATATATACGTATGTCACTATGCGCGTCGTCATAACCTCGACGTTTCCCGGCATGCCGACGATGGCAGGTATACCGAAGCAGCTGCCTGCGGCAATGAATACGAGAAGGGCGCCGGCAGCGATGCTGGGTGCCATAAGTGGCAAGGTCACGTCCCACAGCGTCCTCAGCGGCGATGCGCCTGCAATGCGGGCCGCTTCCTCAAGGGCCGGATCCATTTTCTCCATGGCGCGGGAAATGGTTATGAATGCAAAGGGTGAATAGAAAAGGGTAAGTACCCACGCCACACCGCCGACGGTATAAATGTCAAACGGTGCCTGAGAGAGGTTGAAAATCCATTTTATGATGTTATTAATGTATCCCGCACTGGGATTCAAAAGCTGCACCCAGGCAATGGCGCCCACGTAGGGCGGAATCATGTAACTCGAAACGAGCAGAGTGCGGAAACTCTTTTTCCATGGCAGATCGGTACGTCCTACCAGCCAGGCCATGGGGAATGTAATTATGACGCTTGCCACCATTGCCAGGAACGAAAGCTTAACCGTCGTCATGAGGGCGCGCCAGTTGACGTCCTGGCTGTAAACGCTGCGGTAATTGTCGAAATTTATGGAACCATCATGTATGACGCTGTCATAAAGAAGTACCAGCATGGGAAAGATTACGAAATACAACAGCAGCAGTACGGAGATGAAAATCACTATGACTTTACTGTTTATCCTTGATAGCATGAGAAGTATCTTCTCCTTTTATTAACAGCCATAAATTTCCCTTAATATTATATAGAATATAGAGGGAAACAGGGCGCCGGACCGGCCCTTGTTTCCCTGCCCGCATCAGCGGGATTATTCCATAACCCTCTTACGGAACTGTTCTTTAATTTCTGCGTTATTGTCAGCAAGTTTCTTCCAGTCGATCTTGAAAGCGTTGGCAACAATATCCTTGGTGGGAATGGCACCTTTAGGAGCAGGAACGTCGCCGCGCACGGAGTGCATCCAGCCTTTGACAACGGCCTCCTGGCCTTCATTGGACAGCCACCAGTCAACTAAGGCTTTGGACCCGTCGGGGTTCTTGCCGGTATTGAAAATGGCGATCGGGGATGGAATCATAATGACGCCATCTTTAGGATAGGAAACCTTCAGCGGCTCGTTCTTGGTAGCAGCCAGTTTCAGGATGTTCTCTTCGAGAATCATGGCAGCCATGTATTCGCTGCGGAGCAGTTTGTCTTGGATGGCGGAGTTACCTTCCTCAACGTGCATGCCGTTTTCCTTCAGCTTGTCAAAATATTCCCAGCCGTATTTATCTGCCAGTGCGCCTACTGCAACATAAGCGGTGCCGGAGAGCATCGGGTTCGGCATGCCGAGTTTGCCCTTCCATTTCGGATCGCAGAGGTCCTGCCAGGTCTGGGGTGCTTCTTCGGGTTTCAATTTCTCGGAGTTGTAGGCAATAATCATATTGCATACGCGTACGGAATACCATGCGCCGTCCGGAGCCTTATCAAGGATAACTGCGGCGTCGTCCTTAGCCTTGTATGGAAGCAGCAGTTTCTGTTCTTCCAGTTTCAGGTAATAGGAAGGATCGGCAACCATGAGCACGTCGGCACCAATCTTTTTGGCATTGATTTCGCCGGCAATCTTGGTCATAACCTTCTCGGTGCCGCCCTGGAACCAGGTAATCTTCAGGTCAGGCATTGCTTTTGCCAAACTGGGTTTACACATGCTGTCAATGATGTCAGGATAAATGGAGGTATAAATCATAAGGTCTCCACTCGGTCCCTTTTTTGCATCAGCAGCAGGTTTTTTGTCGCCGCCGCCACCGCATCCTGCCATAATAATGGAAGCAGCCAGAAGGGCTGCAGCGCCAAGAATCCATTTAGATTTTTTCATTCAACAACACTCCTTCTCGTACTTTCTTACATTAATATTGTGGGGATATACAGAATCTACGTTTTTACAATCCAGACTTTCCTTTTACCAACACTCCTTTTTATACTCACTTAATTAACATTGCGGGGAATACAGGAAACTGTATTCTTACTAACATCACCCCGCAGGGAATTTCTACATCTTCGTGAATTTTTCCTGCTTACAGTTTACAGTTTTTTTCACCGTCTCTCTATTTTTTTTGTCACCTATACTTTTTTATAGAATACATTCCACCACGAATTTACATTTATCGTTTTTGTCCTGCATGGCCGGGATGTGTCCCTCCCTATATGCAGGCAAAAATGTTTACTTCCCAGGCGGGCACGTAAGGGTGCTTGCGCAGGTAAATCCTGTATTCAGGCACAAGGTCCCACAAAAGCAGCGGCAGCTCGAAAATATCCGTATCGTAATGGTAGGCCGCGGCAAGAATCTTAGGCCGGCAGCGCCTTATAGTCTCCGTCCCTCCTGATATGGCCTTTCCTTCTGCGCCTTCCACGTCCATCTTTATGTAGGTCGCATCCCCGCCTTCCAGCAGCCCGTCAATGGAATCGACAGCCGCGCCGTATTTCCTTTTCCCGAAAAAACTGGCCGCGCGGCCGCCCGTCCCCGAAAATCCCATTTCTGCCTTCCCGTCCCAGATTCCCATTTCATGGATCTCAAGCCGCAGGAGGGACCTGAACCTCCTTTTCAGCTTCGCGCAGCTGTGCCTGTCCGGCTCCACGGCAATTATCTTCCCGTAGCGGCCACCAGTGAGGGCCAGGAATTCCGCAACAGTGTCCCCGTCATAGGCGCCGAGGTCAAGGTATGCCTCATCCCCCGTGAAAGTGAAAATCTCCTTCAGGTCATCCGCCCTACGGCTTTCGCATCCTGAAAGGTAGTCAAGCTTCCCGCTCAGTTTATAGTTGAGGACGGCGGCAAAAACTTTTCTCGATGCGCCATCCGCAAGTTTATCGTATACTTTTTTAAGTTTTGCTTCATATTTTTCAACCCAGGGAATGGAAACGGTTTCCCGGCCGCCAAAAATGGGCAGGTTCGGCGCGAGGACCATATGCCGCTCCGCAAGGCAGGCAAAACGCGACAGCATGTCCTGCCGCTCCGTGGAGAAGGCCAGGAGGATTACAATATCCCCGCCCAGGATTTTTATTACCTGGCCATAATTTTGCACGGCAAAGCCCCTGAACTCCTGCCCGCACACGAAATCGTCGCTGGCAAAAATGCCCGCTATGGGAATCCCCCGCTCCCAGCACAGGTCAAGCAGTTTATCCGCACCGTTGCCCGTGCCGTAAAGGACTATGGGACGCCGTTCCTTTCCCAGCCTTGTAAGCCATTCTTCCTTTTCCGTCAAAAAATCAAGCATGCCCGTGCCTCCGTTGTCTTCTGCCATTAATTATACAATATTGGGGGCGGCAATAATACTTCTTTTATTATTAAGATGTTTATGGTAAAATAGTGCTAATAAAAATTTATCGGACCGAAAGTCACGATTTTTGCAGCACATCATATTGATAACAAAGGGAGGCTCTGTCATGTCACTACTTGAATCGGGAGAAAATTACCTGGAAACCATCCTTATACTTACCAACCGCAAAGGTGCCGTACGTTCCATTGATGTGGCCGCGGAAATGAATTTCAGCAAGGCCAGCGTCAGCCGCGCCATGAGCATCCTGAAACGTAATAATTATATCATCATGGAAGCAGACGGCAATATCCTCCTTACCAAGGAAGGCCTCAAAAAGGCTTCCGCCGTCCTTGACCGCCATGTCACGCTAGAACGCTTCATCGAGGAGGTCCTGGGGGCCCCGCCCGAAATTGCCGAAAAGGACGCCTGCAGGATCGAGCATATCATAAGTCCCGAAACCTACGCCGGCATCAAGCTGAAACTCATCGAAACAAAAAAATAACCCGTTTTTCCTGCCGCATCCCGCGGCAGGTTTTTTACGGCCTTTTATTGCAACTATGTATCATATCCATCTATTGACTTATTAACGGTAAATATTATAATTTTAAGAAGTAAACTTCCATATCAAATAGTAGCTGATTTTTATCACGGGAGGATTTATATGACACGGAAAAAAGCCATGTTAGTCATAAGTTTCGGTTCCACCTATGCCGGGACGCGCAGTAAGGATATAGGCGGCATTGAGCAGGCCCTGGCCGGGGCATTTCCCGATTACGACCAGTACCGGGCCTTTACTTCAAATATTATCCGGCGCAATCTTGCCGGGGAGCATATTATTGTGGAAAGCCCCCAGGCTGCCATGGAAAAACTCCGGCAGGAAGGCTATGACACGGTAATACTGCAGCCAACGCATCTTTTGCACGGGGAGGAGTTCGAGCAGAAAATCCTTACCTTGAAGGACAGGTTCCGGCCTTTCTTCAAAAAAATTACCATCAGCAGGCCGCTTATTGACCGCAACGAGGACTACCCCATTGTGATAACGGCACTCCAGTCCCAGCTGCCGGCACTTGGCGGAAACGAAGGCGTGGTCTTTATGGGACACGGAAGCCCCCGTGACAATAACCGTTCCTTCGGCCGCACCTATAATAGGCTGCAGGAAATCTTTGACCAGCGCGGCATCCCCGCCCTTGTCGGGACCGTTGAAGAGGGAGACAGCCCGGCATTTGCCGACGTACTCGAGAAGCTTAAAGAACGCGGCTGGGAAAAAGTCCATCTCTTCCCGCTCATGGTCGTTGCGGGTAACCATGCCACAAACGACATGTACGGTGATGACGGGGACAGCTGGAAATCCCAGATTGAAGCGCTCGGCATAAAAACCGAGGGATATCTTTGCGGGATCGGCCGCAACAAAGCCGTCCAGGCCCTTTATGTAACCCATTCCCTGGAAGCGCTGACGGAAAATTCCTCCGAATAATCAGAAAATCTTATTTTCCGCATAAAAATTTAAGGACGCCCTGAATAAGGCGTTCTTTTGTATTTCCCTTATTATTTAAAGCACGCTGTAACCCGGCCAGAACCTCATGAAAGCATAGCCTAGGGCAGCTATTGCAAAAACGCTGGCCAAAGATACCGCAAATCCCTTCTTAAAGAGGATTGATGCGTCGAAGCCGTGGCTTACAGGAATGGCACGGATGGATACGGGAAGCATGTAAGCGCTGTTTACCGCTGCCGTCACTATGAGCATGTATGGCAGTGGGTTGAGTCCAAGAGTCCTCACAATGCTCTCTATTACGGGAATGGCAATGGCAGCCGCTGCCGTATTGCTTGAAATTTCCGTGAGGAGCACGGAAAATACCGTAAAGATGAGGACCGTCCTGCTGCCGCCTGCAAGCGGCAGCAGGGTTATGGCTTCCGCAAGTTTCAGCGCTGCGCCGGTATTTGTGACAAGCACCCCGAGCGCAAGGACGCCGCCGAAAAGAATGAGCAGCCCCCACATAATATGTTTTGCCGCCGTATCCAACGTCAGGATCGGTTTCCCGTCATCGTTTTTCAGGAAAAAGCCGACAAGGCCGAAAGTCATAAAGATATAGGCTGGCTTAAACCCGGGGAGCAGATCCGCAAAAAGCGGCCTTGCAAATGAAAGCAGCATTACAGCAAGAAAAAGCCCCAGGCTGACTTTTTCGGCATGACCCATGCTGTCGAGATCCATGTAAAGGCCGCCGAAATACTCTTTGGAGCCCGGCAGTTTTTTTACCGGCAGCGGCGGGCCTAAAAGAAAGAAAAGGTTTACGAGGCACAGGGCAAAGATGAATGACAGGAAGCGGGTGAACCAGTCCACGTACATAAACTCCCTTCCGCTCAGCTTTTCCAGGTAATTAATCGCAACAAGGTTTGCCGCACCGCCTAAAGGAGACCCTACCCCGCCAATACCCGCGCCCAAGGCAATAGCAAGGAGGATAGGTACGGCTATTCTGCTTTTTTCCACGGATTCCTCCCCAATAAAGCGCAGCATGGAAATGGCCACGGGCACAAGAAGCGTGCATACCACGGCATTGGGCATGAAAACGGAAAGCAGTGCCAACGCAATCAACCACACGGCAATCTGCTGTTTAAGGGAATTGCCGAGAAAACATAAAACCATCAGCGACAGGCTCTTGTCAAGACCCGTTACCGTCCAGCTCGTGCAGACAATGTCTGCGCCGAGGAGCAGCACTATGATTTCTGAAAAATACTGGCCTACTATGGGACCATGGGAACCAGGTCAAGCAGGGCGTTTATTACTATTGGAAGAAGGGCCGTTACCGCACTGTGTACAGGGCGGGCAATCCACCAGATTCCCATCCAGACCACCGTGCCGAACGCTGCAGCCGCCTTAAAACCGAAATAGCTTCCCGGAACGGACACTGCCGCAGCAAAAGCTGCCGGTCCCCGCCACATGCCCTATGTTATTTTCCCGTTTCCAGACACTGTCCTTACCTCCAGGATAAATTGCTTTTTTATATTGTAAGGTACTGCGGATAAACCATAAAATATTATTTTCTATTTTAAATTATAAAAAAATTTTGGCCGATTGTAAAATGAAGTTGAACAGTTAAAAAATCCATAGCGATTGAATC
>JAJQDY010000039.1 GCA_021201965.1 Phascolarctobacterium sp. | reverse complement strand
GGACTCTATTAAACTTTTACACGGATGTGTTCAACTTGCACTTGCAATTTTCGGATGTCTCCTTTCTGCAAAATATTTCTAAATAATTATAACATTTCCATACAATTTTTATCAGCCAGCACCTACAGCCAACTGCGGCAATATCCTTTCCAGCCAGGCCAACGGTTCGTCATGCATTGCATAGCCTTTGTAAACCAGCCTTGGCTCCGCACCATTATTGAAATCCAGCTTATTTTCGGACTCCGTAACTAGGCGCATTAGTGCATCGGAATCAACAGCCGCCTTCCCGCTGAAAATAATGCGTATTTCCCCCTGCCGTACGCTGATACCACGTATTTTCATAATGCGGCACAGACTCTTTATTCCAGCCAGCCGCCACAATGTTTTCAATTCCTCCGGCGGTTCACCGAAACGGTCAGTTATCTCTTCCATGAGATCATCACGTTCACTGTATTTCATATCGGCAAAGCGACGGTAAAATTCCATTTTAAACCGAGCATCGGCAATATACTCATCTGGTATATAGGCATCCACGGCAATTTCAAGGACTGGCTCAGGGTCAGGTACGGTATTACCGACATTATCCTTTAAGCGGTTAATTGTCTCTTCTAACATTTCGCAATAGGCGGCAAAGCCAATACCAACGATATGCCCATGCTGTTGAGCCCCTAAAAGATTGCCTGCCCCACGTATCTCCAGATCGCGCATGGCGACCTTAAATCCCGCTCCGAGTTCCGTGAAATCACGTATAGCCTGCAGTCTTTTTTCCGCAACCTCGCTGAGGGATTTTCCAGGCTTATAGACGAAGTAAGCATATGCAAGCCGCGAACTGCGCCCCACCCTGCCGCGCATCTGATAAAGCTGTGATAATCCGAAATTTTCAGCCCCATCTACAATAATTGTATTCGCCATTGGCACATCAAGCCCGTTCTCCACGATGGTCGTGCAAAGGAGCACGTCACAGCTGCCGTTATAAAAGGAAATCATGGCATCCTCCAGAAGGTCCTCGCCCATCTGCCCGTGGGCAATTTTGATATTAATCCCGGGGATCATCTTCCTGAGCTTAAACGCAATCTGCTCCAAGCCGCTGACACGGTTATGCACATAGTATGCCCTGCCCCCGCGGCGCAATTCACGTTCCAGTGCTTCCTTCACCATACCTTCATTATATTCGGCAACAAAAGTCTCTACTGGTAGCCTGTCTTCTGGCGGTGATTCAATTACACTCATATCCCTGCCATTTACTAAGGCAAGATGAAGAGTACGGGGAATCGGCGTTGCTGAAAGAGTGAGTACATCTATTCCCGTCCGCCATTTCTTGATTTTTTCCTTCTGCGCAACGCCGAAGCGTTGCTCCTCATCAATAATTAGAAGGCCAAGCTCAGGAAAAACTACATCCGGCTGCAGAAGACGGTGTGTACCTATAACCACATCCACCTTGCCATCCTCTAGCGCCTTTAAAATATCCTTCTGCTCCCTTGCCGTACAGAAGCGGTTTAAAAGTTCCACCACCACACCAAAAGGACCCATTCTCTCTCTGAATGTCATATAGTGTTGCTGGGCAAGGACTGCCGTAGGAGCCATGACGGCAACCTGCCTGCCGTCCATGACCGCTTTAAAAGCAGCCCTTATGGCGACTTCCGTTTTGCCATAGCCAACGTCACCACAGAGCAATCTGTCCATAGGACGGGGTTTTTCCATATCAGCCTCAATTTCCTTAATTGCCCGCAGCTGATCTGGCGTCTCCTCGTAAGGGAACCTTTCCTCAAACGCCTCCTGGAACCCTGTATCTTTTGCAAAAGCATGCCCAGGTTCAATTTGCCGCTGTGCATAAAGGCGCAACAGTTCCCCGGCCAGTTCCGTTATGGCCTTTGCCGCTTTTGCCGTGGCACGTTTCCAGTCTGCACCGCCCATTTTGGACAGACGGGGAACGTTCCCTTCTTTTCCAACATATTTATGCAGCATCCCCACCTGCTCGACAGGCACATACAGTCTGTCATCGCCGGCATAGGCCAGAAGAAGATAATCCCTGCTGACCCCATCAACTGTTATATTTTCCACCCCTATGTAGCGTCCGATTCCGTGCACCTTATGTACCACATAATCCCCGGCTCTGATATCGGAAAAATATTGCAGCTGCTGCCCCTGATTTTTATTATTCGGGTGGCGCCGCTTCTGCGTCCCAAAAATATCATTTTCCGTGAGCAGTAGCCAGTCCTCATCCCAAAAGCGGAACCCGTGATCAAGACTGCCAGATATTACATTAATTTTCCCCGATTGTAGCTCTTTTTCGGCAAATACAGCGGGAAGCCTGTAATTTTTAAGGCTTGAAGCAAAACTGCGGGCCTTCACGTTCCCGTTCAGCATAACAACTGGGGTATTCCCTTCACTCAGCCAGCTGCGCAGATCTTCAACCATCAGGTTAGCGTTCCTATTGTAAGGTGCAATGGCACGTACCGGTACATTGATTGCAGGCAGGTTGCGCAGATAACTATACCCCAAAGCAGAAACCAACATACATTTTTTACCGCACATGGCGATTATTTCTTCCCTGGGAAAAAACCCACCACCAAAGGCCTTGTTTTCTTTATCCAGCTTTTCCAGCATCTCAAAAAGCCTGGCCGGCTCATCCGCAATTATGATAGTTCCCGGAGCACAGTAATCAAATACGGAAGCCGTGCATTCCGTTTCCTCTTCCAGCAGAAGTGGAATTATTTTCAGCTCGCTTATTCTTTTCAGACTGCGCTGGCTTGCGGCATCAAACGTGCGCATGTCATCAATTTCCCTGTCGAGCCATTCAATGCGCACAGGTTCATTCCTATTAACAGGGAATACATCAAGTATCTCCCCTCGCAGGCAGAACTGCCCTACCCCGTCAACCTGATCGGTACGCTCATACCCCATCTCAGACAGCTGCAGAATTACCTGTCGCTGTTCCTGCCTGTCACCAGTCCTTATTGAGACATGCCTGCCATCCGATTCTGACGGCCTAAACTGTTTCTGTTGCAATGCTTCCGCAGTGATAAAAACAATGCCTTTTTCCTCGCCCTGCAGAAAACGCAGAGATGCCGCGCGTCCGGCAGAAACTTCCAGACTCCGGATTTCTGCCTTTACCCTGTGGAGGTTGACGGGATAAAACTCCTGCATGGGCACTTCCGGATAAAAATAAGCCAGTTCACTTTTATAGGCCTTAATTTCTTCCCGTGACGCCGTGATAAAAACGAGGGTTCCTTCCCCTCCCAAGGCCTTATCCAGGGCAGCCAAAAAGACCGACTTGCCGCTTCCAGACAACCCAGTTAAAATGCATGACTGTCGTTTCCTGTAGCAGGAGACCGCCGACTGTAGTTCCTTTATGCTACAAAGCTTTTCCAGCAATAGATCCTGCATAAATCAGTCTTCCTAAAGTAGAATAATTAAAAGGGCCTTAGCATAAGCTAAAACCCTTTATTCCTTACAGCTTAATTGCCAGGTCTTTACGCTCATAACTGTGAATTGCATCTACAAAACGCACGGTTCCCGTTTTATAACGGGTTGAGATGGTGTGGGTACGTACGCCGCCACCGAAATACCTGAGTCCCGTAAGAAGATTACAGTTGGTAATTGCCGTAGCAGTAAACATACAGTCATCCCCCATTACCATATCCTCAATGGTCAGTACTTTGTTGCAGTCCGCAATGCCCATTTCAATACAGCGTTTTACCTGTACTTCATCTTCCGGACAGAGACGCCCCTGCATATCCCCTCCGAGGCATTTAATTGCTGCCGCCGCAAGCACACCTTCCGGAGCACCGCCGCAGCCGATATACATGTGCACGCCTGTACCTTCAATGCCGGCATTTACAACAGGACTCACATCGCCATCTGTAATAAGCTGGGTGCGGGCACCCGCACTGCGGATTTCATCTATAATTCCCTGATGGCGTTCACGATCAAGCACAACCACGGTCAGATCACTGATATGGCGGTCGAGAGCCCTGGCAACGCACAGAAGATTTTCCTTTACCGGCGCATCAATATCAATACACCCCTTGGCCCGCGGACCGACGGCTATTTTATCCATGTACATGTCAGGTGCATGCAGCAAACATCCCTGTGGAGCAATGGCAATTACGGCAATTGCACCAGGCTGTCCTTTAGCAACCAGATTAGTACCTTCCACAGGATCAACGGCAATGTCAACCAAAGGTCCGCCAGCACCGACATTCTCGCCAATATAGAGCATAGGCGCTTCATCCATTTCACCTTCGCCAATTACGACGGTACCGCTTATGTTAACGGTATCAAACATTTTACGCATTGCGTCAACCGCCAGCTGGTCGGCCACGTTTTTATCGCCCCGACCCACACTGCGTCCGCAGGCAATAGCCGCAGCTTCAGTAATGCGTACAAATTCCATGGAAAGCTCTCTGTTCATTAGTTACCCAGCTCCTTGTAAAGAATTTTCGAAAATTGCAAGTGCAAGTTGAACACATCCGTGTAAAAGTTTAATAGAGTCCAGCTTAGCTGGGCTTGATTACCCAACAGCAGAGATAGACGGCATAGTCAAGGGGGCGTAAACCAGGCGTAGCTGCTTGCCATTGACGCTGCCAAATGGCTCTGCTACTCACGCAGTGCAGATTTCATCCCGGCAAGCATCAAAGAGTTCTTCCGGTGTACGGTAGCCCAGTTCCTTACGAGGCAGTCCACAGA
>JAJQDY010000034.1 GCA_021201965.1 Phascolarctobacterium sp. | reverse complement strand
CTGTTGGGTAATCAAGCCCAGCTAAGCTGGACTCTATTAAACTTTTACACGGATGCGTTCAACTTGCACTTATAATTTTCGAAAAAGAAATTATTGAGGGGGCGAGAATAATGGGGATACCTGATAGAATAATTCTGACATTGTATACTATCTTGATGACAGTAGTATCCGTCTTTATGATACTATGTAGTCTGGATGTTTTCCCCGAAGAAGCCATTTCCAATTTTATGGCCGGAGTACCTGGTAACTGGATTTATGCTGTAGGCGGTGTTATGACACTCCTTATAAGTACACGTCTCCTTATTGCTGGAATCGGAGTTTCGGGAGAAAATTCTTTAAAACTCAGTGATGGACCGAACGGTAAAGTTCAGGTAGGTAAAGGCGCATTGGAGGGGTATATTGCTTCCTTGGCTCAGGAGGTTTACGGAATTCATAATGTGAAGGTCATAGTAAAACTTGATGAAGCAGCTATCAATGTCAGAATAAATGCTTCAATAGAACCAGGAATAAATATTCCAGAAACCACTGGCGAAGTTAAAACGAACGTCAAGAATATGATTAAAAATGTAACTGGCGTTGACGTAAAAGAAATAGAGTTGTTCTATAAACAAATTAGTGCTAAAAAATAGGGGGCAGAAAAATGTTCAATGAAGTTTTTACGGATATTTGGCAAAATTATCGTGGGCGTTTACTGTGTACCTTAGTTGGGTTATTTGTTGGCGCAATGTTTTTATGGTTGGGGTTTTTCAAAGCCATTTTTCTGCTTATATGTATCTCTGGAGGTTTCTTTTTAGGGAACAAGCTAGATAAGAATGAAGACCTTGTGGAGTGGTTAGATAGACTATTGCCACCAGGATATCATCGATAATATTTCAGTGAAAGAGAAGAAAAATGATTCGTAGAACAGCACGGGAAGTAGTATTGCAAAGTCTTTTTCAGATGGATTTTTCAGGATGTAGCAAAGAGCAAGCTCTAGATGCTTCTCTATCGGTGCGTCAGGAGCCACATGTGGAAAAAGCTAGGGAGTATGCAGAAGATGTTCTAAAAGGCGTTCGCGAGCGTTTGGCTGAAATTGATGAAAAGATAGGGCAGTATGCCATTGACTGGACGGTGGAAAGGATGCCCGCTACTGACCGTAATATTCTGCGTATTGCTGTTTTTGAAATGCTGTTTGCTGATAAAAAAAATATACCCAATGTTGCTATTAATGAAGCAGTTGAAATCGCAAAAAAATATGGTACGGATGAATCTCCTCGTTTTATCAATGGTATTTTAGGAAAAATGGTAAAATAATATGCAATATGTTTATCTTGGTATTGATACAAGCTGTTACACGGCATCAGTAGCAGTTATTTCTGCAGAAGGAAAACTGCTAGAGGATGTACGTAGAGTTTTAGACGTAAAACATGGAAAATGTGGTCTAAAACAGTCAGAGATGGTTTTCCAGCATATGCGGAACCTGCCAGAACTTCTGGAAACTGCTCTGAGAGATAAAGGATATCGTCTTCTTGGTGTCGGTGTTTCCAGTTTTCCACGTTCGGTTAAAGGATCATATATGCCAGTATTTCTTGCAGGGCTTGGTATAGCACGTGCACTTGCAGTTGCGACTGCTAGTAAACTTTACATGCTGAGTCACCAGGAAAATCATTTAGTGGCAGGATTTTTTTCTGTTAAAGGGTTTAGGGCAGAAAAATTTTTAATGTTACATGCTTCGGGCGGCACTACTGATTTGCTCTTTGTGAATACAGAAGACGATGGTAAATATTTATTAACCCAAGTTGGAGGAAGCGTTGATTTGCACGCTGGACAATTTATTGACCGCATTGGAGTTGCCATCGGGCTTAAGTTTCCTGTAGGGTCGGAATTTGAAAAAATTGCAGAGTGTGCAGAGAAGAAAATAGAACTCCCTATATCGGTTAACGGTACAAATATAAGTCTCTCAGGTCCTGCAACGTCTGCTATGCGTAAACTTCATAGCTGCGATGTAGGTGCACTAGCACTTGGAACGGAATATGTTATTGCGGAAAGTTTTGCTAGGATGTTGGCAAATGCTATAGATGAATATGAAGTAGCTGATGTGTTGATGGTAGGTGGGGTATCTGGTAATAACTTTATTCGTAAACATGTTATCGCAAGACTTGCCGAAAAAAATGTGCACTGTTGGGTTCCAGAAGTACGTTTTAGTAGTGATAATGCTGTCGGTTGTGCGGCTTATGCCAGATACATTGGAGAAGGATGATGAAAGAGAAAATTTATTCGGTGAGTGAAATTAATGCTTATATCAAAAGTATACTGGACCACGAGCCACTTCTTCGCAATGTTCAGGTTATGGGAGAAATATCTAATTTTAAACGCTATTCTTCTGGACATTGTTATTTTTCATTAAAAGATGGTACATCTGTTTTAAAAGCGGTCATGTTTCACAAGCAAGCCATGTATCTGAGTTTTGAACCACAAAATGGAGATAAGGCTGTTGCCGTGGGTCGCATTGGTGTTTTTGAACGCGACGGTAATTATCAACTCTATACGGATATACTCCTTTGTCAAGGAGAAGGCGAACTTATGCTGGCCTTTGAAAAGTTGAAAAAAAAACTAGGACAGGAAGGACTTTTTGATGAAGAGCGTAAAAAAGCAATCCCTAAATATATAGAAACTATCGGAATCATTACATCAGCTGATGGAGCTGCTGTCAGGGATATAATAAGGGTAGTGAGGCAGTGTAGTGAAAGTATTAAAATGTTGCTTTATCCTGTAAAGGTACAGGGAGACGGGGCTGCTGCGGAAATAGCTGAGGCCATAGGTTTCTTTAATAGTCATAAGCTTGCCGATATTCTTATAATAGGCCGCGGTGGTGGTTCTATCGAAGATCTTTGGGCCTTTAATGAGGAGATAACGGTCAGGGCTGTAGCAGCATCTGAAATACCTGTTATTAGCGCTGTAGGACACGAAACAGATTTCACTCTTAGCGATTTTGCGGCAGATAAAAGAGCTGTGACTCCAACACATGCCGCACAGCTTGCTGTTGTCAATATGGATATTTTGAAACGAAAGCTTAATGAATTGCAGCAGCGTGCTAAAAATCTGCTTACGGATCAAATCGAACGTGCTGAATTGAAATTAGATAATATAACCCATTCTTGGGTACTGCAGAATCCGAAAAGACTTTTTGAAGGTAGCATATTAAGACTTGATAGTACCTGCAAAGATTTAATGGCACATGCTGATGGTAGATTGCAGAAAGAGGGACATAAATTCGAACTTATTGCCACGAAGCTTGACAACTTAAGTCCTTTGGCGGTTCTGGCACGAGGCTTCACGATAACGGAGACTGATAATCAAAGAGTCACCTCCGTTAAACAGGTACGATTGGGCCAGAAATTGAAGACTACTCTTGTTGATGGTAAAATAATTTCAGTGGTACAGAGTACGGAAAGGTAATGAAAATGACTAGTAAAAAAGTTTCCAAAGACATAAAATTTGAAGAAGCGCTGGATGTACTGGAAAAGCAGGTAGAGATGTTGGAAAGCGGAAAACTTACGCTTGATGAGTCTATTGAGGTTTTTAGATACGGAATTGAACTTAGTAAAATATGCGCAGATAAGCTTAATGCTGCTAGGCAGGAAGTTGAAAAAATCGTAACTGTATCATGTGATGATTATAGACTGGATCCTTTTCAGGATTTGGAGGATTAAATGGATTTTAAAATCTATTATGACAGTAGGAAAAAACTGATTGAGGATTTTTTGGAAAAACGGATGGCTAAAAAAGGTATTTCTAAAGTAGATGATGCCATGGCTTACAGTCTTCTTGCAGGAGGAAAGCGTATACGCCCAGTTATTCTTATGTCAACTGCTGAAGCCCTCGGCAAAAAAGGTTATGATTATCTTCCTGTAGCTTGCGGTCTTGAGATGATTCATACCTATTCCTTGATTCATGATGATCTGCCATGTATGGATAATGATGACTATCGTCGTGGCAGACTTACAAACCACAGAATATATGGGGAAGCTATGGCTGTTCTTGCAGGAGATGGACTTCTTACGCTTGCATTTGAAGTGATGTTGGAGCAGAAAAATGTCGATAAGAAAGTTTTGATAGAAACGGTCAGGGAAATAGCTATGTGTGCTGGCAATTTTGGGATGGTCGGCGGACAGGGACTTGATCTTGAATATGAAGGAAAGAAGGTTTCTGCAGACGAACTTCGCCGTATGCATGCAGGAAAAACAGGAGCACTCTTTATTGCAGCCGTAAGAGGAGGAGCTAGGCTTGCAGGATCTACATCAGAGCAGCTCACAGCACTTACTAGATTTGCGGATCTCTTTGGATTGGCTTTTCAAATTACAGATGACATACTTGATGTGAAGGGAGATGCAATTGAACTTGGTAAACCAATAGGTAGCGATGAAAAAAATCATAAATCAACTTATGTTAGTCTTTATACACTTGATGTAGCAAGAGTGATGGCTGCGAAAACTACAGCTGAAGCATTGCAGTGCCTTGAAATGTTCGGCGAAAATGCAGAGCCCCTATGCGAAATAACGCGCATGATGTGCAACCGGAGGAGTTAAGTTGAGTGAATATTCATTAATAAAACGAAAATTGATTGACAACATAAATTCACCAGAGGATATAAAAAAACTTACAAATGAGCAGATAGCGCAGCTCGCAAGTGAAATCAGGGAAATGCTAATCCAAGTGGTTTCTAGAAATGGAGGGCATTTGGCGCCTAATCTTGGGGTTGTAGAGCTGACACTTGCTTTGCATAAAGTGTTTTCAACGCCAGAAGATAAAATAATTTTTGATGTAGGGCATCAGTCATATATCCATAAAATTATTACTGGCAGACGCAAGGAATTCAATACCCTACGGCAGTACAGAGGAATTTCCGGATTCCCGAAAATTAGCGAAAGCAAACATGATGCTTTTGGAACAGGACATTCAAGTACGTCGATTTCAGCAGCTCTTGGTATGGCTATTGCCCGGGATTTGCAGCATGAGAACTACAATGTTATTGCTGTCATAGGAGATGGTTCAATGACTGGTGGAATGGCATTTGAAGCGCTCGATAATGCAGGCAATCTGCATAAAAAGCTCATTGTTGTTTTGAATGATAATGAGATGTCCATATCAAAAAATGTTGGTGCCATGTCAAAGTACCTTTATCGTCTGAGGACTGGCGAAATTTATACTAAGATCAAAGGAGATTTTGAAGGTTGGCTGAAAAGCATGGACTTTGGTCAGGATGTACTTAAGTTTATCCAACGTGTCAAAGGTAGCGTTAAATATCTTATGATACCCATGTCTGTTTTTGAAGAACTTGGTTTTACGTATCTGGGACCGATTGACGGGCACGACTATAATGGCATGGTTAAACTGTTTGAAACTGCTAAACGTATCAATGGACCTGTATTGATTCATGTTCTTACCCAAAAGGGCAGGGGATATAAGCCTGCGGAGGAAAATCCAAATAAATTCCATGGGACAGGGCCTTTTGAAATAGCGACGGGGAAAAAGATAGAGATGGACAATCCTCCTTTGACATATACAGAAGTATTTGGAAAAACAATTATCAAAATGGCATCCGCAGATGAAAAGATAGTTGCCATTACGGCTGCTATGCCGGATGGGACAGGTCTAACACCATTTGCAGAAAAATATCCTGAAAGATTTTTTGATGTAGGCATAGCAGAGCAACATGCTGTCACGGCAGCAGCAGGAATGGCGGTAGCAGGTCTGAATCCTGTTGTTGCAGTTTATTCAACATTCCTTCAGAGGGCGTACGATTCAGTTTTGCATGATATCTGTATGCAGAATCTTCATGTAACTTTCTGCCTCGATCGGGCAGGGTTAGTAGGTGATGACGGCTGTACGCATCATGGTGTTTTCGATTATGCTTATTTGCATTCGATGCCTAACATGACGATTATGGCGCCAAAAGATGAAAATGAACTGCGTCACATGTTGTTTACAGCTCTTGATCACGATGGGCCGATTGCCTTACGGTATCCTAGAGGATACGGGCTTGGAGTCGCTATTGATGAAGATATTCACACAATACCATTGGGTAAGGCTGAAGTTTTAAAATATGGATCTGATCTTTCTATCTGGGCGCTTGGAACCATGGCGGACATGGCTGTGAAAGTAGCAGAAAAATTGGCTTCTGATAATATAAGTGCTGCGGTGGTAAATATGCGATTTATAAAACCTATTGATAAAGATCTTCTTCTTGAACATGCTGCTAAATATAAGACCATTGCAGTTATTGAAGAAGGTGTAGTTTTAGGAGGGGCGGGGAGTGCTGTACTTGAGATAATAAATGATTCAAAATATATTCCCAAGGTATATCTCTTCGGTATTCCTGATAAATTTGTAGGACATGGGCCTAGGGAGCAGTTGTTAAAGGATATAGGTATGGATGCTGATACAATTGCGAATAAAATAAAGAGTGAAAAACTTGACTAAACAGCGTCTTGATAAACTTCTTGTTGAAAAAGGATTCTATAAAAGTCGGGCCATGGCCCAGTCAGCTGTTATGGCAGGAGAAATATTAGTCAATGATCAAAAAATAGATAAACCAGGCACACAGGTGGATAATATTTCTAATATAAGGGTCTTGGGAAATAAGATTGCATACGTAAGCCGTGGCGGACTCAAATTAGAAAAGGCTCTTAAAGTATTTTCAGTAAATCTTGAAGGAAAGATACTTGCTGATATTGGTGCTTCAACCGGAGGATTTACCGATTGTGCCTTGCAGAATGGAGCGGCTAAAGTATTCGCGATAGATGTGGGATATGGACAACTTGCTTGGAAGCTACGCAATGATGAGCGAGTAGTTAATATGGAACGCACTAATGCAAGATATATAGATTTCGAAAAAATCGGGAAATTGGATGGAGTGCTCATTGATGTGGCATTTATTTCGCTTGATAAAATCTTGCCAACAGCGAAAAAGATGTTGAAACCCAAAGGTTTTGTATTAGCACTTATAAAACCGCAGTTTGAAGCTGGCAGGGATAATATTGAAAAAAAAGGAGTTGTACGCCATTCGAAAGTTCACGCAAATGTTATAAAAAAAGTTACTACTTTTGCAGAAAATGAGGGTTTTGTGGTTAAGGGACTTGATTTTTCGCCTGTCAAAGGACCTGAAGGTAATATCGAATATCTACTTTATCTTGTTTTTGGAAGTGAAAGTAACGTGATTGATGTAGACAATATCGTTCAGCGCAGCCATATTGAACTTGAAAAACATATTATTGAGGGCTAAATGAAAAAGTTAGGAATTTTCCCGCATATGGGAAAGGAAAAAGTATGTGCAAATCTTAAGGGATTTATCGACTTATGCCGTGAAAACCATATTGAACCGTATATGCCAATTGAACTTTGCGGAGAATATGGTTGTGCGAGTTATAATCCTGATAATAGGAGGAGCATGAAAAAATTAGATGTGATGGTTTCTTTAGGTGGTGATGGAACGCTTCTTAAAATGGCACGATGCATAATCCCACTTGGAATTCCGGGATTTGGAATTAATTTTGGGAAGTTTGGATTTCTAGCGGAGATAGATTTACCAGGGATAAAAAATGCAGTTGTTAAACTTTGGGAAGGTAAATATACAATCGAAAGTCGCAGTCTTCTTCGAGCAGAGTTTTTTAAGAAGGAGCGTTGTATTATAACGGTCGATGCATTAAACGATGTGGTATTGGCAAAGGGATCTTTTAGCAAACTGCCGCATATAAGACTTTATATTAACGGAAAGCCTTCAGGATTATACGCAGCTGACGGGATTATAGTAGCTACTGCCACAGGATCCACAGGGTATTCACTTTCTGCTGGAGGCCCTTTGGTGCAGCCGGAACTGGATATAAGTATTATTACACCTATATGTGCACATTCGCTTACGGCAAGAGCACTCGTAATTCCAATGTCTGAGACTATAGAGATTGATCCAGGTGATGAAGATATGGTACTTACCGCCGATGGGGAAAATGCCGCGGAAGTTAAACAGGGTACTTACGTACGCATTTCAAAAAGTCCATACAAAATGCAATTTATAAGACTTACTGGGAGTGACTATTACCAGACTTGGCAGCAGAAGCTAATGAGAAATCTATAGACGGGGTGACTGATGTGAAAGTAACGAGGCATGTTAAAATTAAAGAAATTATTGATAATAATAATATTGAAACTCAGAAAGATTTAGCAGCAGCTCTGCGAAAGGAAGGAATTAATGTTACCCAGACCACAGTTTCTCGTGATATTAAGGAAATGATGCTGGTAAAGGAGCCTGATGCTGAGGGCAATTATCACTATGCCTATACGAAAGATCATAGTGCAATGTTGGCTTTTGGACGTCTCGAGAAAATTTTTCGGAATTCAATTGTAAGTGTCATGGCATCAGAATCTTTAGTAATAGTACATACTCTACCTGGAGCAGGGCAGGTAGTGGCTTATGCGATAGATTACATGAAATGGCCGGAAATCTTGGGAACCATTGCGGGTTACGATACTGTTTTTGTGGCTCCCGATAAGAAAGGGAATGTCCCTATTTTGATTGAGCGGCTTAAATAACATGTTTGAGGGTATAAAAGATGCTGCAATCATTGCATGTTCACAATTTTGCACTCTTGGAAGATGCATCGGCTGATTTTTCTAAAGGGTTTAACGTTTTTTCTGGAGAAACTGGTGCTGGAAAATCCATTCTTATTGATGCTTTTAGTATGGTACTTGGTGGCAGGGCTTCTACAGATTATATTCGATGCGGCGCAGATGAGTTTTGGGTCCAAGCTGTTTTTGATATTTCAAATTTACCTGAGCTTAAGACTTATCTTTCCGAGCATGGAATGGAAATAGATGATGACCTGCTATTGAAACGTCAACTAAATACTGCGGGAAAGAGTAGGGCGTTTGTAAATGGCGTGCAGGTACCGCTTCTCATATTGCGTCATATTGGTGGATACCTTGTTGATATCCACGGACAGCATGAAAACCAGGCTCTTCTACAGGCAGACTTTGCGCGAGTGATTACAGACGCTTTTGGAGGCAGAAAAATTGAAAATAAAATGGTAAATTATGCAGAATGCTATAAAAATTATCTTGTCTCAAAAAAGAAACTTGCAGAACTTACTGCAGATAGAGATCAGAGAGATCTATTGCTAGCTAGATATGACTGGGAAATTAAGGAGATTGTAAATGCTGATTTAAAACAAGGTGAAAAGGAAGCATTGGAGGATGAAAATCATATTCTTCAAAACAGTGAAAAAATCATCAGTGCGGTAGGTTCTGTACATGAACTATTAAATAGTGAAAATATGATACTGGAACTTCTCGGCAGAGTAAAGACAAATCTCCATAATGCAGGAAAATATGATGAAAGGTTACTTGATATAGCAGGCACGGTGGACAGTATCTGGATTACGTTGGACGATTGCCGTCAGGAAATGAATACATATTTATTAGATAGTGATTTTAACAGTGATAGGGTTGTTGCGGTACAGGATAGACTTGATACCATTTTCCGTGTTGAGAAAAAATATGGTGGATCGGTCAGTGCGGTTCTTGCTTATCTTGCTGAAATACAAAAAAAATATGACGAACTCTTAAGTATTGAAAAAAACATGGCACAGATGGAAAAGGAACTTGCTGCCAATATCAAACGATTGCAGATTGTTGCAGATGAACTCAGTGAGGCGAGAGAGATATCAGCTAGTCGCCTTTCTGGCCTTATTACAGAACACATTCGTGATCTTACCATGCCGAATGGTGTTTTTAATATTATAATTACAAGATCGGATGATTTCGCAGCCCATGGGCATGACATAGTAAAATTCATGTTTAGCGCCAATATGGGAGAGGCAGTAAATGAGTTGGAGAAGGTGGCTTCTGGAGGGGAATTGTCGCGTATTGCGCTTGCTATAAAGACAGTCATGATGAATGCTAACAGTGTACCTACAATGGTTTTCGACGAAATAGATTCTGGCGTTGGCGGTGTTACGGCACGGAAAATGGCGGAAAAAATTTCAATAATTTCACGAGTGGGGCAAGTGATCTGCATCACTCATCTGCCGCAGATAGCAGCTTTTGCAGATAGACACATCTATATAGAAAAACGCAGTACTAATGGACGTACAGTTACAGTACTTACGGCTCTTGACAGGGATGGTAGAATTATAGAACTCATGCGCATGGCAGGGATAGCGAAAAAGAGCAAAGCTGCCTATGATAATGCTGCTGAATTGTTATGTGCGGCAGAAGCGCGCAAGACTGAGAGGTTGTTTTAAATGATTTATAAATTTCACGAAAAAAATCTTGACGAAACTCCTATAGGAAGCATGGAGATTTTTGATGGAGAACTATTGAAAGTGATACTGGATGAGGCTAAATTACCTGACGGAACCATTTCTACTAGGGAATATATTCGTCACCCAGGGGCTGTAGCTATTGTGCCGATACTTGATGATGGAAGAATTGTACTGGTAAAACAGTACCGCTATCCTCTGGAAACGGTTATGTGGGAGATTCCAGCAGGAAAGCTTGATCATGCAAGGGAAAATCCTAATGAATGTGCAGCACGTGAACTCAGTGAGGAAACGGGGTACAGTGCAGAACATTGGCGAAAGCTTATTTCAATTGCCACCACTCCAGGATTTTCAGATGAAATTATCCATCTCTATAAAGCATGGGGACTTACAGCACATGAACAGCATACAGATAAGGATGAATTTATAGACGTGTATGCTTTTACGTTGGAGGAAATTATTTCCATGATTAAGTACGGACATCTTTTTGATTCTAAGAGCCTGTGTGCTCTTTATGCCTGTGGTCTGCTGAAATAGCAGTAAATTTGTTACTTGTTTTACATTTTTAGGTATTTAAAAAGAATTTAATTGTCTAAGCAGGAATAATATCTTGATTTAGAGAATTATTAACAAGCTTATTTTGACAAGGGGGAAAAAGTTATGAAAGATTATACCGGCGACAAAATTAGGAATGTGGCCATTGTAGGTCATGGCGGAGCCGGAACTACGTCGGTTACTGAAGCGCTCCTTTATCGTTCGGGTGCGATTAACAGAATGTGCAAAGTAGAAGATGGAACTACTACTACTGATTATGAGCCGGAAGAAATAAAACGCCAGGTTTCTGTAAATGCAACGCTAGCTCCTGTTGAATGGCGTGATACTAAGATAAATTTCATTGATACGCCTGGTTTTGCTGATTTCGTAGCGGAGGTTAAAGGAGCTTTCCGTGCAGTGGACAGTGCTTTAATCGTTGTTTCAGCAACGGCAGGTGTACAAGTTGGTACTGAGCAGTGCTGGAAACTTGCTGAAGAGGCAAATCTTCCACGCATTATTTTTGTAAATAAAATGGATCGCGAAAATGCTGATTTTCTGACCATTCTTGAAAATCTCAGAGCTAAGTTCGGGAAACGTGTCCTACCGCTGCAGTTGCCTCTCGGAAAGGAGGATAATTTTGCAGGTCTTATTGATCTTTTCAAGATGAAAGCCTATAGGGGCAATGGTAATGGCTCAGATGAAATAGATATTCCTGAAGAATATATGGAAACGGCTAAAGAAGCCCGCGAAAAAATGATTGAATCCGCAGTTGAGGCAGATGATGACTGCATGATGCGTTATTTGGAAGGCGAGGATATTTCCGATGAAGAAATAATGCAGTGCCTCATTAAAGGAATCCGTCAGGCAATCATTTTCCCCATGATTTGCGGAAGTGCTTATAAAAATATCGGTCTTGGCCGGCTTATGAATGCCATCATTGATTATACCTATCCTGCTATTTTGAATGATTATGTTGTTATTGATAAGGCAACTGGAGAGAAAATCGTCCGTGATGCCAATGCACCGATGGCTGCTCTAGTATTTAAGACGACATCGGATCCTTTTGTCGGGCGTCTTAGTTTCGTACGTGTGTTTTCTGGAACAATTAAGAGTGACAGCGTAATTTATAATTCCAGACGTGAAGAAGAGGAGCGTATTGGCAATCTTTTCTCAATGCGTGGCAAGACACAGTTGCCCATGAAGGAAGTTGTGGCAGGAGGTATTGGAGTTGTGGCTAAACTGCAGTATACTTTTACAGGTGATACTCTCTGCGATAAAAATTCGCAGGTAGAATTTCCGCCTATTGAATTCCCATTACCCATGTATACCAGGGCTATTTTCTCCAAAAAGAAAGGTGATGAGGACAAGATTATGTCCTCCTTAAATCGTCTGATGGATGAAGATCCCACTATTATTGTAACTAAAAACCATATAACGAAAGAAACATTAATCAGTGGTATGGGTGATCAGCATATTGAAATCATCATGGAGCGTATGAAACGTAAATTTGGCGTCGAGGCAGATCTCAGAGCACCTGCTATTGAGTACCGTGAGACAATACGCGGAAGTGCTGAAGTTGAGGGTAAGTATAAAAAACAATCCGGCGGGCACGGGCAATACGGTCATGTAGTTATCAAAATGGAGCCACTACCTCCAGGAGGCGGGTTTGAGTTCGTCGATAAAATTTTTGGTGGTGCTGTGCCACGTCAATATATTCCAGCTGTAGAAAAAGGGATGAATGAAGCCTTAGAAAAAGGAATCCTAGCAGGATATCGGGTAGTAGATATGCGTATTACTCTCCTTGATGGCTCCTATCACACTGTTGACTCATCAGAAATGGCATTTAAGACCGCATCTAATATCGCTTTCAAGAAAGCAATGGAGCAGTCAAAACCAGTGCTTCTTGAGCCGATATACAGCCTAAATGTTACCTGCGCAGATTCTATGATGGGTGACGTTATTGGCGATCTGAACTCTAAACGCGGCCATATCCTTGGGATGCAGTCCATTGAAGATGGAATGAGTATAGTTTCTGCACAGGTTCCTTATGCCGAGATAACAGAATATGCTGTTGACCTGCGTGCAATTACTCAGGGTCTCGGTACCTTTGAAATGAAGTTTGATCACTACGAGGACGTACCAGCTAAGATTGCTGAAAAAATAATTGCTGATCGGAAAAAAGAAGAGTAAGACAATCTTGCAATGCAGTCTGCATCGGCAGGCTGCGTTGTTAATTTACCAGAAAAAATAATATCAAGGCGGAGGTTTCAGCAATGCGGACGTTAGATCATGTTTGTATAAATACTTTAAGATTTCTGTCGGTTGATCAGGTGGAAAAAGCAAAATCCGGACATCCTGGATTTCCTTTGGGAACGGCATCCCTTATGTATACCGTTTGGGATCGTTTTATGCGGTATAATCCTGAGGATCCTGCATGGTTTAACAGAGATCGTTTCATTCTTTCACCGGGGCACGGAAGTGCACTGCTTTATGCTATGTTGCATCTGGCAGGATATGATTTATCCCTTGAAGAGCTGAAAAATTTCCGCCAGTGGGGCAGTAAGACCCCAGGACATCCTGAATATGGGCATACGCCTGGTGTGGATGTTTCTACTGGGCCCTTGGGACATGGTTTTGCCATGGGTGTGGGACTTGCCATTGCCGAAGTTATGATGGCTGCCCGCTATAACAAGGACGGTTATCCGGTTATTGACCATTATACTTATGGTCTTACCTCTGATGGTGATCTTATGGAAGGCGTATCATCAGAGGCTGCATCCCTTGCAGGAACATTAGGACTGGGAAAAATTATCTATCTTTATGATGATAATAAAATAACTATAGAGGGAGATACAGATATTGCATTTTCTGAAGACGTTGAATCCCGTTTTAAATCTTATGATTGGCAAGTTCTAAGGGTAGAAAATTCTGAGGATATTGATGCTCTTGCAAACGCTATGAAAGAAGGACAGAAAGATAAGGAACATCCGACACTTATCATGGTGCGCACGCATATCGGTTTTGGCAGTCCGAAGCAGGATAGTCCTTTATGTCACGGAGAACCTCTTGGAACAGAAGCACTTGCGGCAACAAAGGAAAAAGCCGCTTGGCCCAACGAAATGTTTTATATCCCTGATGAAGTAAAGGAGTATTTTGCGAAAAAGAAGCTTGCCAGCAGTGCTGCAGAAAAGGAATGGGAAGATCTCATGAATGCCTACAAAAAGGTATATCCTGAGCTTGCAGCTGAGTTAGCCGATCGCTTAGCAGGTAATGTATCCATTGACCTTACAGAACTTGAAAATATTTTTACAAATAAGGAAAAAGTAGCAACCCGCGAAGCTTCCAGCGATATTATCCAGAAACTTGCCGCAATTCCTGCATTTACTGGTGGAAGCGCAGATTTAGGACCTTCCAATAAAACTATAATGAAAGATTGCGAGTTTTTTTCAAAGCTGGACCGCATCGGGCGCAACATCCATTTTGGCGTTAGGGAACATGCAATGGGTGCTGCAGTTAATGGAATGGCCCTTCATGGCGGATTTATTCCTTTCGGGGCTACTTTCCTTGTTTTTGCCGATTTCCTTAGACCTGCCGTACGTATGGCAGCGCTTATGAGGTTGCAGTCTATTTTTGTATTTACGCATGACAGTATAGCGGTTGGGGAAGACGGACCTACCCACCAGCCTATTGAAACAGCTATGGCACTGCGTCTTATACCTAATGTCAGTGTATTTCGTCCGGCGGATGCTTTAGAAACGGCAACTGTATGGCGTCAAGCCTGCTTGGCAAAAAAACCGTCATGTCTCTTGCTGAGCAGGCAGAAACTTCCAGTATTGCATGGCTTTACTGATGTTATCCATAACAATGCAGCTAAAGGAGGATATGTGCTCAGCCCGGCTAAAGAAAATCCTAAAGTTGTGTTAATAGCTACAGGCAGTGAAGTTCATCTTGCCTTGGCGGCACAAAAGGTGCTCAACGGCGAAAATATTGATGTCAGCGTTGTTTCCATGCCATCCTGGGATGCATTTGAAAAGCAGAGTGCAGATTACAAGGAAAAAGTACTCCCTGCTGCTACTATAAAAATTGCGGTTGAAGCAGGTGTCCCTTGGGGATGGGATTACTATACGGGTAACAAGAACAACGTCATCGGAATTACTACATTTGGAGCTTCTGCTCCAGGAGATCTGTTGATGGAAAAATATGGATTCACCGTGGAAAATGTTGTTGCAAAAGTTAAAGAAGCATTGTAATATCACAGCAGGCATGGCTTCCTGCTTTTTTATAAGGAGTTGGAAATGAAAAATTTACTTACTATTGCCGGCAGTGATAGCAGCGGTGGCGCAGGCATCCAAGCGGACCTTAAGACTTTTGCCGCTCATGGGACTTTTGGCATGAGCGTCATTACAGCTGTTACGGCACAAAACACATGTGGAGTAACGAAAGTCCAAAATATTGATCCTGAGGTGGTTAAATATCAGATTGCCGCAGTATTTAGTGACATTCATGTGGATGCTGTGAAAATAGGCATGGTTGCTCAGACTGAGATCATAAAAACCATAGCATCTTCCCTACGTAGGTACCATCCAGATATTATTGTCGTTGATCCAGTTATGATTTCAAAAAGCGGTTATCCGCTTTTAAATCCTGATGCCTGCGGTATGCTTATCAAAGAACTTTTGCATCTTGCAACACTGCTAACGCCTAATCTTCAAGAGGCGGAAGTCATTACGGGACTTAAAATAAATGATAAAAATGCCATGCTTCCTGCGGCAGAAAAAATCGTCGTAATGGGAGCAAAGACGGTACTTATTAAGGGAGGACATCTAAGTGATACTGCTGATGATCTCCTTTTTGATGGTAAGGAGGCGCGGTGGTTCTCAGGAGATAGGATAGATACGAAGAATACACATGGAACCGGATGTACACTTTCCAGTTCTCTTGCGGCAAATCTCGCCAATGGAATGGATCTTGTCTCTGCTGTGGAAGCATCAAAAAAATATGTAACGGAGGCCATAAAATATGGTCCCAACATAGGTCATGGCTGCGGTCCTACACACCATTTTGTCGAACTTTACAGAAAGGCTGGTATTCTTGGATAATGGATTTTAAAGCTGATTTTGAAACGATTGTCGGTGTTCTACGTAAAGAGGGTCCAGTTATCTGTCATTTTACGAATTACTTAATTGGCGAAAGTTGTGCGGACGCAACGTTGGCCTCAGGTGCATTCCCTATATTTGGCGATATGTATGATGATAAAAGCGAAATACCGGCTGATGCCATGCTGTTTACGGCTAACATTCTAACCCCGAAAAAAATAACTGCTATGACTAAAGCAGCAGAAAATGCCAAAGGTAAAGGAATTCCCGTTATTCTTGATCTTGGCGGGATAATGACATCATCAATCTGGTTCTGTTTTGCCAGGAAATTATTAGAGGAAGGCTATATCAGTATTGCGCACGGAAGCCAGAACGAATGCGAAGCCTTTATTGGAAATAACGCAGGAGAAGCACTTAAAACAGCAAAAGATGCCGCCACAAAATTCAAAAGTGTTTTTATTGTTTCCGGCGGTGCGAACAATATCAGCAACGGGAAGCAGACAATAGTTCTAAATAACAGGCAGCCCATGCTTAATGATATAAATTGTGCACCAGCACTTATAAGCACATTGTGTGCCTGTTGTTCTGCAGTGACAAAGGATATGTTTTCTGCGGCAGTGTTTGGGGTTGTAGTCCTTGAACAGGCAGCAGAACTTGCGGCTAATCTCATTGAAAAAAAAGACGGTCCTGGCATGTATAAAGTGCGCCTTTTTGATGGGATATATCATATTACCACTAAATGGGAAGTAATTAATTTTAATTCTACAAAGCAGAACTGATACGGAGGAAGAATGATTGATAGAAATTATGAGGCTGTCATCTTTGATCTTGATGGTACGCTTATAGATTCTCTTGCTGATCTTGCTGACAGTGCTAATTGCGTACTGAAAGAATATGGATTTCCGGTACATGATGTGGAAAGCTACAAGTACAGAGTCGGTAATGGGATCAGAAAACTTATGGAACGTGCTCTGCCGCCAGGAAATAATGCCATAATTGATGATGCTCTTGCGAAATATAGGGAAATTTATGCGGTAAATTCACTAAATAAAACACGTCCTTATGAAGGAATTTTATGGCTTCTTGAGATATTGAGTAAAAAAAAGATAAATATGGGAATCTGCACGAATAAACCTGATGATGAGGCAAAAAAGATTGCAGATGCCTTATTTGCCGGATACTTTTCGGCTATTATAGGTGATAGGCCTGATATGAAGCGTAAACCTGATCCGCAGAAAATATCCTCTATGGCAGAAGTCTGGGGAATTTCTCTGGATAAAATAGTATATCTTGGTGACTCTGGAGTGGATATGCAGACAGCTGTCAACGGCAATATGCTTCCCGTTGGAGTCTTATGGGGATTCCGTTCTAAAGATGAACTTCTGGAAAACGGTGCAGAAATACTTATATCCCATCCTCTTGACCTCTTAAAAGAGGTTAATTTTGCTGGCTGATTTTATCCTATTATATTTAGAAAAACTTGGAATTTAGGTGAGTTTATGTTATAATGAGGTGGTAATTATATGGGTGCTTTTAAAGCATAATTGGTTAGATTTTCATGGTCCTGCCGCTGTGCAAGCACTTGCTTAAGTCAGCAGCCTCCCCATATGAACGGCTGGAATCCACTGGTGATGGAGTCGAGCGGGTTGGATTATGTCTTTATGGCCTTCGCTGGACTCTGGCGGAGGCCTTGCTTCGTTATTAGTAAAAATTTGTATTTGGTAGACTTAATTGTAAAGGAGTTATTTCCGTGGAAGAATATCAATTTTCTCAAGGGAAAATACTAAGATGCGGATATACCACAGGAAGCTGCGCTGCCGCTGCAGCTAAAGCTGCAGTCGTTATGCTCTTTACCGGTGAGAGGATTGATACTGTACGTATTGATACACCTAAGGGAATAACTCTTAATTTGGAACCACTTGATGTGGAATTCAACATATCTTATGCCAGTTGTGCCGTTAGAAAAGATTCCGGTGATGATCCTGATGATACCAATGGAGTGCTTGTCTATGCAAAAGTTGAAAAATGTTATGAAGGAATGAATATTATTGGCGGCATCGGTGTGGGATGTGTAACGAAACCTGGACTTGCATGTCCTGAAGGCGGTCCTGCCATTAATCCTGTTCCCCATAAAATGATTACTGACGAAGTACAGAAAGTGATGACTGCCAATAATTATACTGGCGGTGTTAAGATAACTATTTCAATACCAGAAGGAGTGGAAATCGCAAAAAAAACATTTAATCCCAGGTTGGGAATTGTGGGTGGACTTTCCGTACTTGGTACTAGTGGTATTGTGGAGCCTATGAGTGAAAAAGCTCTTATTGAAACTATGTATGTGGAAATGAATACACAGAAAGCAAGAAACAATAAGAATCTTTTGGTATTTTTCGGGAACTACGGAGAGGATTTTTCCCGCGATGTCTTAAGGCTTGATATGTGCAATTCCGTTACCTGCAGTAATTTTGTGGGAGAGCTCCTTGATTATGCGGTTTATTGCGGTTTTGAAACATTGCTTCTTATAGGACACAGCGGTAAACTTGTGAAACTTGCTCAAGGGATTATGAATACCCATTCTAAATATGCGGATTGCCGTACGGAGTTTTTTGTAATTCAGGCAATGTTCCATGGGGCTTCTGGAAAAATTGGGAGGGAAATATATGAGTGCCTTACAACGGATGAAGTCGTAAAAATATTGAAGATGGAAGGACTGTTTGATGTCGTAATGCATGAAGTGGCGGAAAAAATAGATTTTTATATGCAAAACAGGGTACATGGAAAAATAAAAACTGCGGCTCTCATGTTTTCTAATGTTTATGGAATCTTAGGGAAAACCGCACTAGCAGATAAATTACTTGAATTACATGTTAAGAAGGAGAACTGAAAAAATGAAGGGTAAGCTTTACAGCGTCGGCATAGGACCTGGTGATCCGGAACTTCTTACGTTAAAGGCGGTACGTCTGCTGAGGGAATGTGATGTTATAGCACTGCCAAAAGGCGATACGGATATTATGACCGCCAGCGGTATAGTAAGTCAGGTAATTGATCTTAGTAAGAAAGAACAGCTTATCATTTACATGCCCATGACCAAAGATATTTCAGCCATGAATAAGGCCCATCGTGAAGGGGCGGATGCTATTATAAAATGGATGGATAAAGGCAAAAATGTTGTGTTTATCACCCTTGGCTGTCCTACGGTTTACGCAACCTGTATATATGTACACAAGCTTGTACATAAGGCAGGATACGACACCGAACTAGTCGCAGGGGTAACATCTGTGTGTGCTGTTGCTGCAAGGCTTAATACGTCTCTTTGTGAAAGAGAGGAGCCGCTTATAATACTTCCTGCTAGTTATAAATGGGCGACCAATTTTCTTGACGGACCAGGAAATAAAGTTCTCATGAAGTCTGGTAAAGAAATCGGCCGTGTGTGTAAGGAACTTAAAGCGCTGGGACTTGTGAAAAATGCAGCTATGGTGGAACGTTGTGGTCTTCCAGGAGAAAAAGTTTACCAAAATATTGATGAAATAGATAATTCCCAGAATAGCTATTTTTCTATTATCCTGATTAAAGAAAAGGAGTTTGAAAAATAATGATTTATTTTATTGGAGCAGGTCCCGGAGCAGTTAATCTCATTACTGTAAAAGGAAAAGAGCTTTTGGAAACGGCGGATATCATTATTTATGCAGGATCTCTCGTTAATCCTAAACTTTTGAAATATGCAAAAACAGGCTGTGTTATAATGGACAGCGCAAAAATGACACTGGAGGAAGTAATTGCCGCTATGGTTCCGGCAGCCCAGCAGGGGAAAATAGTTGTACGCCTGCACACTGGTGACCCCAGTCTTTATGGTGCGTATCGTGAACAGATGGATCTTTTGCGCAGTTATGATCTTGAATTTGATGTAATACCTGGTGTAAGTTCTTTCTGCGCAGCAGCAGCCTGCCTTAATACAGAATACACACTGCCAAATATAAGTCAGTCAGTCATCATTACCCGTATGGAAGGCAGAACTCCCGTACCTTCAAAGCAGAAAATTTCAGATTACGCTGCTCATAATGCGACAATGGTAATTTTCCTCAGTTCAGGGATGCTTGATAAGCTGCAAAAGGAGCTTATTAAAGGCGGATACGATCCTAAAACGCCAGCGGCAATTGTCTATAAGGCCACCTGGCCTGACGAAAAAGTCATTCGCTGTACTGTGGATACACTTGCTGATAGTTCAGCCAAGCATAAAATAACAAAAACAGCTCTTATAGTCGTTGGCAATTTCCTGGGTAATGAATATGACAGGAGTGAGCTCTATAATCCTGCTTTTACTCATGGATACCGTGAAGCAGATCACAGTAAATTCAACATCAGACCTGAGGTAAAATAATGAAAGCAGCAGTATATTCCTTTTCCCGTAGGGGAGCATTCCTGAGCAAAAAAATACGTGACTTTTTAAGCAGCATAGGTTATGAGGTACGAATAGGTACCATGCCAAAATATGCGGCAGAAGCAGGAATACCTGCAATGTCTGATCATAATGCGTCCTGTGCGGAAGATTTTGTGAATTGTGATGCCATTGTTTTTGTGGGATCAGTTGGCATTGCTGTGCGCACCATAGCCCCGTTTATTAAGAGCAAGCTTACGGATCCTGCTATTATTTCGATGGATGAGTGCGGTACATTTATTATTCCCATTCTTTCTGGACATATCGGCGGAGCAAATGACCTTGCACGCCGTCTGGCAGAAGCCGTTGGAGGACAAGCCTGTATGACTACAGCCACGGATGTTAACGGTCTTTTTTCCGTTGATGAATGGGCGGCACGTAACAATATGGTTATTACATCATTAAAAGCCGCTAAAGATTTTGCTGCGGCACTGATAGATGGGCATACGGTTGGATTTTTCAGTGAATTTCCCGTTATTGGATCTCTGCCGAATCATATAATTGAAGATATGGATTTCAAAGAGGGGATGGCAGTAACAATTGACAAGATTGGCAGGCCTTTTCCTGACACGCTGCTTTTGCTCCCGAAAATAGTACATTTAGGCATCGGCTGTCGCAGGGACGTGTCTTTAAGTGCACTTGAGGATCTGGTTTTACCAGAGCTTGAAAAGCTTAAGATAGATATGAGATCTGTTGCCGGCATATCTTCAATAGCTATAAAAAAAGACGAGCAGGGACTGCTGTCTTTTGCAAAAAAATATAATCTGCCGGTTACTTTTTACAGTGCTGATGAACTCAACAGTCTGGAGGGAGATTTCAGTGCTTCCGCTTTTGTGGAGAGTGTAACTTGCGTTGGTAATGTCTGCGAACGCAGTGCCGTTCTTTCCAGCAGAGGGGGAAGGCTTATCCTGCCGAAAACTACTCTTATCGGAGCAACATTAGCTGTAGCTGTTGAAAATATAACGCTTTGTTTTGCAAAATCTGATTAAAAGGATGATTACGTATGGCAAAAATTTATGTTGTTGGTCTTGGTCCTGGAGGAGTAGATCAGATGACGAAAAAAGCATATGACATTTTAAATAAATGTGATGTCATTGCTGGTTATCAGGTTTACGTAAATTTAATAATGGATGATTTCCCAGGGAAAGAATTTCTTTCCACGGGAATGCGCAAGGAAGTTGATCGTTGTAAAATGGCTCTTGATGCAGCAGTAAGCGGGAAAACGGTAGCCGTAATTTCCAGTGGAGATGCAGGAGTGTACGGAATGGCGGGGGTTATGTGCCAGGTGGCTGCAGACCATTCTGATATTGATATTGATGTTATTCCGGGAATTACGGCTGCCTGTTCAGGAGCTGCTGTTCTTGGGGCTCCGATTATCAGTGATTTCTGCCTCATTTCCCTAAGTGATCTTTTGACTCCTTGGGAAAAAATCGAAAAAAGGCTTGATTACGCATCTAAGGCTGATTTCTGTATATGCATATACAATCCTTCAAGCGTAAAACGGCGCGACTATCTGCAAAAGGCCTGTGATATCATGCTGAAAAACCAAAATGGCAATATTCCTGCAGGTATTGTGCGTAACATCGGGCGTGAGGGTGAGACATTTGAAATAACCACACTTCAGGAATTGTGCGATAAGCAGGTAGATATGTTTTCTACAGTTATCATTGGCAACACCCAGACTGAAGTCATTAATGGCCGTATTGTAACTCCCAGAGGTTACCGGTTGAGATGAAACGGGTAATTTGGATAATAGGCGGGACCAGCGAGGGGCGCAGTCTAATTAAGGATTTAGCTGGACTTGATATAAAAATTTTCGTTTCTGTCGCTACAGAATACGGTGCAGGACTGATTGTTCCACATGACAACGTATATGTCAAAGTGTCAAGAATGGGTCTTGATGAAATGCGTGACTTTATTAAAAAGCATTGCCCTGAATGTGTTATTGATGCCACACATCCTTATGCAGCATTGGTCACGGAAACGGTAAAGAATGCATGTAAAAAAGAAAATTGCCAGTACATACGCCTGTTGCGTCCTACAGAAGATGCGGGAGATTACACCGATGTAAACGATTTTGCCGAGGCGGTGGAACTTTTAAATAATGTTGACGGAAATATCTTTTTAACGACCGGTAGTAAGAACTTATCAGACTTTACCAGCATAAATAGATATGATGAACGCATAGCACTGAGAATTCTGCCCATGGAGGGTTCGCTGCGTCTTGCGCTGCATCTTGGCTATAATCCATCAAATATTGTGTGCATGCAGGGGCCTTTTTCTAAAGATTTCAACATAGCCATGTTTAAGAAATATGGGAGTCAATTTATAGTAACGAAAAATTCCGGAACGACCGGCGGATTTAAAGAGAAAGTTGATGCAGCTTTAAGTGTGGGCGCAAAGCTTATTGTTATTGGGCGAAGTAACGAGGAACAGGGGAGCGGATATTCCGAAGTCTTACAGTATCTGCTGCAAAAATATAAATTTTATGGGAGATAGGAAAATGCTGCGAGTTAATATTGTGGGTATCGGTCCTGGGAATCCAGAACTTCTGACAGAGTCTGCGCACCAAGCTATAGAGGAAAGTAATATTTTGATTGGCGATAAAAGAATGTTGAAACTCTTTGTGGCAGAAGGTAAAAGTATTCACTACACCATTAAATTTGCCGATATTATGGATATTATTACTGCCGCAAATCCGGAAAAAGATGAGCTGGCAGTACTGGTCTCAGGCGATATTGGCTTTTTCAGTTTGGCCAAAATTCTGACTAATAAGCTGACTGACTGTGAATGTATGCATTATTGCGGTATAAGCAGTCTTGTGTATTTTGCCGCCAAGCTAAAGATGCCATGGGATGATGTGAAGCTTGTGAGTATGCATGGAAGAAACCAGAACCTTGTTTCTGCTGTAGCACAGAACAGAAAAGTTTTTTGCCTTACTGGTGGAGACAATTCTCCACAGGCATTGTGTGCTAAATTATGCAGTTATGATATGGGGCATGTTAAGGTTTATGTAGGTGAAAATCTTTCCTACCCGGAGGAAAAAATAACCGTTGGTACTGCTGCTGAAATAAGTAAAGGGAATTATTCGTCACTTTCCGTAATGATGATTTTAAATGAAGCCGCTAATAATTTTGAGCAGTCTGTACATGGACTTGATGACGAAATGTTCGTACGGGGAAAAGCTCCCATGACAAAACAGGAAGTTCGTAGTGTGGCCATTTCAAAGCTTAGACCCAAAGTGGCCGATTGTATTTTTGATATTGGGGCCGGTACAGGATCATGTTCTGTGGAACTTGCACTTATCGCAAAGCAAGGAAATGTTCTGGCATTTGAAAAGAATGCCGAGGCCCTGCAGCTTTTAAAAGAAAATAAGGAACGCTTCGGATTAGACAATATTGAGATAGTTGCAGGCGATGCAATGGAAAATATCAGGGACAAGTCAGCGCCTGACTGTGTTTTTATCGGCGGGAGCGGCGGTACTATCTGCAAAATGCTTGACATTATTTATGCTAAAAATCTAGCTTGCCGCATAGTAATTACTGCAATTACGTTGGAAACGCTTGCAGAGGTAACTGCGTACTATAAAGACAATAGTTCGTATAATCTTGAAATCGTAAATATTTCTGCTGCCCGCAGCAGAAAACATGGCAGATATAATTTAATGATGGCGCAAAATCCTGTATATATAATGACAGCGGTAAAAAAGGAAGATTAGAATGGCAAATTTGCAAATTCCAAGGTTTATGATTAGCGCACCTCAGAGCGGCAGCGGGAAAACAACTATTGTTTGTGCGCTTTTAAAGGCCCTAATTGACAGAGGATTTAAGATTTCTGCTTTTAAATCAGGCCCTGACTATATTGATCCCATGTTCCATTCCCGGGTCATCGGCACTAAATCCAGAAATCTTGATATATTTATGTTGGGCAGAAAAACAGTACGCTATTTGGCTGCTAAAAATTCTTTCGGGTCAGACGTAGCTGTTTTTGAAGGAGCCATGGGGTACTATGATGGAATAGGGGCTAGCGTGGAAAGCAGCGCTTATGATTTGGCAAAGACATGTGATGTTCCCGTCATTTTGGTCGTGAATGGCAAGGGGGTGGCTCTTTCTGTCGCCGCATTAATTAAGGGGTTTAAGGAATTTAAAACAGACAGCCGTATTGAAGGAGTTATTTTAAATAATATCAAGCCTTTAACATATCTTTTTTATAAAAAAGTTCTTGAAAAGGAAATAAAAGTAAAAGTATTGGGATATTTTCCAGTCATGAACAACTGTAGTTTTGAAAGCCGGCATCTTGGTCTTGTAACTGCAGAGGAAATTAAAGATCTGCAGGAGATTGTGGACAGACTTGCACGGCAGGCAGAACAGTCAATTGATTTTGATGCTCTTCTTAAAATATGCAAGTCGGCCAATCCGTTGAGGTATAGTCCACAGGCCGTCCGTAAACTCGGGGATGTAAAAATTGCTATAGCGCAGGATAAAGCTTTTTGCTTTTACTATCAGGATGCTTTGGATCTGCTTAAGGAGCTTGGGGCAGAACTTGTGCCTTTCAGCCCGTTAAAGGATAAGCATCTGCCGAAGTGCAGCGGAATAATTTTGGGCGGCGGATATCCGGAACTTTATGCCAGACAACTGTCCGAAAATAAGACAATGCTTTCTGACATCAGGGACGCTCTTAAAAATAATCTGCCCTGTTTTGCTGAATGCGGAGGATTTATGTATCTGCTGGAAAAGCATGTCGATAATGCTAACAGATACAATTGGGTGGGCGCTATTGCGGGAGAATCATTTATGACTAAAAGTCTTACGCATTTCGGGTATGTATATTTGCAAGCTGAAAGGGACAACATATTGTGCAGTGCTGGAGAGGGGATAAACGGTCATGAATTCCACTATTCTGACAGTACTGCTAACGCTAGCGGATTCATTGCCCGAAAGAAATCGGGAGGCAAATCATGGGCTTGTATCAATATAAGCCCTACGCTTTATGCAGGATATCCGCATATTCATTTATGGGGAAATCCAGAGTTTGCTAAAAACTTCGTTGCCAGCTGCTGTTCCTATGAGAAAAATGCTCACATAGATTAAGAGGAGATTTTATGATGACCTTAGCTGCTATTGTGGCAGGTTTTATTTTAGATCTGATTTTAGGGGATCCCAAGTGGTTGCCGCATCCTATTTGCCTTATTGGCAATTTCATAAGTTTTCTGGAAAAAAGTTTCAGGAAAGTCTTCGGCTTCAGTAATAATGGATTGTTTTTTGGCGGGCTGTTGATGGTAATTATTGTGGTTACAGTGTCATTTTTATTACCTTATGGTATTTTGCATGCAGCGCAACGTATAAGTCCTGCCCTGGCTTTTTTTCTCGAAACATTTATGTGTTACCAGATTTTTGCTACTAAATCATTGCGTGATGAAAGTTTAAAAGTATATTATGCTTTAAAAAAAGATGATTTATCAGATGCAAGGAAAAAGCTGTCCTGGATTGTTGGACGCGATACGGAAAATCTTACACCTGAAGAAATAGGCAAAGCCGCAGTGGAAACTGTAGCGGAAAATACTGCGGATGGTATAATTGCCCCCATGTTTTATATGTTTTTTGGCGGTGCACCTCCTGCATTTTTATATAAGGGTATTAATACCATGGATTCCATGGTAGGATATAGAAATGAAAAGTATCTGTATTTCGGCCGCTGTGCAGCTAAGCTTGATGATATTGCCAATTTGCTGCCTTCAAGAATTACTGCTGGTATCATGATTATAGCGGCCTATTTTCTGAATCTTGATGCAGTCAGGGCTTGGAAAACATTTTGCCGTGACCGTTATAACCACTTAAGCCTAAATTCTGCAATGACTGAATCGGTGGCTGCAGGAGCGCTAAATATCCAGCTTGGCGGCGGACATTATTATTTTGGCCAATGGGTGCATAAAGACACTATTGGAGATAATCTTCGTCCGGTGCGTGCAGAAGACATTGTTGTGGCGGATAATTTGCTTTATATGACGGCGGTAATTACTCTTTTGCTGTTCTCATTGATCTATCTGATTATAATATTATTCATATGATAATTCTTATTTGGAAGGTTGTTAAAAATGTACAAATACGTCCATGGCGGCGATGTCTATAGCCATAAATTAACTTCTGGCGGTAAAGCATTTGTTGATTTTTCTGCTAATATAAACCCTTTGGGATTGCCGTTGGGAGTAAAGAATGCCGTAAAAAAAGCCATAAAGCAATGCATAAATTATCCCGATCCTTTTTGCCTGGAGTTGAAAGAAGCCCTGGCAAAATTCCTAAAGGTTGAGGAAGAATATCTTTTTTTAGGCAATGGTGCATCAGACGTCCTTTTCCGCCTGGTTTTGACTTTGAAGCCCCGTAGGGCACTGCTTTTAGCACCTACTTTTGCCGACTATGAAAGGGCACTGCATACTGTTGACTGTAAAATTGGCCATTATAAGCTTTCGGCAGCTAACGGGTTCAAAGTAGAGAAAAATATTTTAAAGCAGATTACTGCCAGAACAGATATGGTTGTCATCTGTAATCCCAATAATCCAACCGGGCAGATTACAGATAAAAAAATATTGGAAGCAATTATTGAAAAATGTGCCAACGTGAAGGCATATCTTTTGATTGACGAATGCTTTATGGATTTTGTTGATAAAAATCAAGAATATACTATGTGCGGGGAACTGGAGAAATATTCAAACTTAATCATTTTGAAAGCTTTTACGAAAATTTTCGCTATGCCGGGATTGCGCCTGGGATATTGTCTTTGCGCAGACAATGATCTGCAGAGGGAATTGTACGAAAACGGGCAGGACTGGAGTGTTTCTGTTTTGGCACAGGAAGCTGGTAAGGCTGCCTTAAAGGAACCAGTGTATCTTCATGAATCTTCTTTCGTGGTTAAAGAAGAACGTAAGTATCTTATAACCCAGCTTGAGTTGCTGGGAGCAGAAATTTATGGGTCTAAAGCGAATTATATTTTTTTCAGACTGGAACATCCGAAAAATCTTGTTGAACTGCTGCAGGAGCAAGGCTATCTCATCCGCAGCTGTGCAAACTATCGTAATCTTGGGAACGATTTTTATCGTATCGCAGTTAAGACAAGAGTGCTGAACCGCAGTCTTATTAAAGCTATGAAGGAAGCAAGAAAACATGCAATCTTTACTGGTACTTATTGATGGTCTGGGCGATGAGCCTGTAGCTATGTTGGATGGAAAAACCCCTTTTGATTATGCAAGACATCCTTATATGGATAAACTCAGCTTAAATGCAGCTAGTATCTGTGAAAATGATATTGTGCCCGAGAGCTGCAGCTGTATCCTGCGCCTTCTTGGCGTAAACAGGGAACAGATGCCGCAAAACAGGTCTTATCTGGAACTTTTGGCACATGGAAGAGATATATCAGAGTATGAGATGGTACTGCGCTGCAATCTGGTAGCCATAGACGGAGAGGGACATCTTGTAAGCTTTAATGGAGGAAACCTATCTTCTAATGCCATGGCTTCGGTGGCAGAAATTTGCAACGGAATTTTGAAGGATGTCGAGTTCATTCATTTGTCTGAATATCGTAATCTTCTTATCTTAAATAAAGAAAAGAAAATTTTAGAATGCAGGATTGCTCCTTCCCAAGAAAGTCTTGGCGAAAACATAGACGAGCTCCTTGCTGAAATAACAAAAGAATCTCTGTCGTTAAAATATTTTCTTAAAGAAATAGAGCAGCGTCTGAAAAGTTTTGGCCGTGACGGTATGCGCTACAGATTATATCCCTGGGGGCCGGCTGGAAGGGAAACGCTTCCAGGGTTTTATACGTTGCATAATCTGACAGGAGGAGTAGTAGGTAAAGCTGAAATAATGAGAGGCATAGCAAAGGGAATGGGAATGAAGCTCATAGTGCCGGAACATGCCACGGGAGATATTAATACAAATGTCTTAGAGAAAGCTGTAGCTACCGCAGACCTTTTGGAACGCAACGACTTTGTGATTACCCATTTTAACGGCGCTGATGAAGCGGCACACAGATATGATGCTGTTGGTAAGGCAGCATTTATCCAAAAAATAGATACGGATTTTCTCTGTTACATTTCTGAAAAAGTCCGCAAGCCGTTAAAAATAGTGGTATGTGGAGATCATATTACCAGCTCTGCCAGTGGGAAGCACTGCAGGGGTAAAGGACCGGTTGCAGCCGGATATTTAAACGGTAATAAAAAGGTAAACATCAGTAATTATCAGGATATATTGACTTTTTTAATGGGAAAGAGTGATTGATATGGCAAAAGCAATTATGGTCCAGGGAACCATGTCAAATGCAGGAAAAAGTCTTGTGACGGCCGGATTATGCCGTGTATTTAATCAGGACGGCAAAAAGGTGGCACCCTTCAAATCCCAAAATATGGCTCTTAATTCTTTTATTACCAGGGAAGGGGCGGAAATGGGAAGGGCACAGGTTGTTCAGGCGGAAGCTGCCAATGTAGAGCCTAGCGTCCTGATGAATCCCATCCTCTTAAAACCGACCAGTGACAACGGTTCTCAGGTAATCGTCAATGGTGAGGCCATCGGAACCATGACTGCTGATGAATATTTTAAATTTAAAACTACCCTCATTCCGGATATTATGAAAGCCTATAACAAGCTGGACGTGGAATTTGATATTATCGTTCTGGAAGGTGCAGGCAGTCCTGCAGAGATTAATTTAAAATCACAAGACATCGTGAATATGGGTATGGCAAAAATGGCTAAAGCACCTGTTCTTCTCGTGGCTGATATTGACCGGGGAGGGGTATTTGCTTTGATATACGGCACGCTTATGTTGATGGATCCTGAAGAGAGGTCAATGGTAAAGGGTATTATCATTAATAAATTCCGTGGTGATATTGAAATATTGTGCCCCGGACTGGACATGATAGAAGAAAAGACAGGCGTGCCCGTTGTGGGAGTCTTGCCTATGCTGAATGTGGACATAGAAGATGAAGACAGTCTTTCAGACCGCTTAATAAGTCATACGGAAGTTAACCTTGTCGACATTGTGGTCGTACGCCTGCCGCGCATGTCAAATTATACGGACTTTAACGTTTTTGAGCTGATACCGGGTGTTTCTCTGAGGTATGTTACATCCGTCGTGGATCTTGGCAACCCTGATATGATTATTATACCGGGTACGAAAAATACTATTGGCGATCTGAAATGGATGAGGCAAAGCGGCCTGGAGGCTGAAATTTTGAAGAAGGCTGATAACGGAACAGTTGTCTTCGGCATTTGCGGCGGATATCAGATTCTTGGCAAAAACATTTCCGATCCCTATGGTGTGGAGGAAGGTGGCGTTACTCATGGGATGGGTCTTCTTGATATTGAAACGGAATTCATTGAAAAAAAGCGTACAATACAGATGGAAGGTACTTTTGGCAGTATAAAGGGAATCTTTTCAGTTTTAAGCAATAAGACACTATTTGGTTATGAGATACATTCCGGTGTGACTACGTTTGCAGAAGCCAATTCTCTTACGAAAATCAGACCCATTCATGAAGAAGGCGCGATCATGCCTGAAGGTTCACAGAATATTACTGATAAAATGAATATTTATGGAACCTATATCCACGGAATATTTGATGGTGAAGGAATTGCTGCGCAGATTGTATCTGCTCTGCTGGCAAAAAAAGGCTTAAGCATGGATAACGTGAAGACTGTAGATTTTGTCGAATATAAAAAACAGCAGTATGATATTCTTGCAGACAGCGTGCGTAAAAACATTGATATAAAGAAAGTCTATGCAATTCTGGAGGCTGGTATATAAATGAGAGATGGAGGACTGATCCATATTTATTGCGGTGACGGTAAAGGCAAGACAACAGCCGCCATGGGGCTGGCCTTAAGATGCAGTGGACACGGCAATAAGGTTCTTATAGTACAGTTTTTGAAAAACAGAGATACGGGCGAACTGAAAAGCCTTGCACTCCTGCCGGGAGTGGAGGTGCTGCGCGGTAAGGAAACATCTAAATTCACGTTCCAGATGACAGCGGATGAAAAAAGCCAGGTCCTCAAGGCGCATGAGGTATTATTTGAACAGATGCGGGAAAAGTGTTCTGCAAGTGAGATAGATCTTTTGATTCTTGATGAAATCCTAGGCGCTTGCGATAAGGGGCTTTTTGAGGAAAAGATGCTTATAGATTTTTTGAAGAAGAAAGCACCTGAAATGGAAGTTGTACTGACGGGGCGAAATCCGTCGCCTGAACTTCTTAGAATGGGCGACTATGTATCTGAAATATGTAAAATATGTCACCCATTTGACAAATTGATTAAAGCAAGGGAAGGTATTGAAAGGTAGGCCGAAAATGAAATTACAGAATGTATTGCCAAAAGATATTGAAAGACGAAGCATGGAGATAATAGGCGAGGAATTGGGAGAACTTAAAATTGACCATGAAAAAATTGATATTGTAAAACGTGTCATCCATACTTCTGCTGATTTTGATTATGCAAGAACACTGCATTTTTCGGACGGAGTAGTAGGAAAGGCTCTAGATGCCTTAAAAAAAGGTGTAACTATTGTCACTGATACGAACATGGCCTGTATCGGCATAAATAAAATGGGGATGGAAAAGCTGGGCGTCAAAGCAGTTTGTTTTATGAGCGACCCTGATGTTGCGGCAAGGGCTAAGGAAGCTGGGACGACCATGGCTGCCGCATGTATGGAAAAAGCGTGCACTGTAGAGGGACCTGTGATCATTGCTATTGGGAATGCCCCTACTGCTCTCGTACGCCTTGATGAGCTGGTTAGAGAGGGGAAGATTAATCCAGAGCTTGTTATCGGTGTTCCGGTAGGTTTTGTCAATGTAGTGGAGTCCAAGGAAATTATTATGAAGACTGGGGTACCTTATATAGTGGCCAGTGGGCGCAAAGGCGGAAGCAATGTGGCTGCGGCTATCTGTAATGCCCTTATTTACAAGCTTACTCGTAAATAACAGTTGACAAAGTAATTAATGGAAAGTATAATTATTAGCGTTAGTAAACCGTGCGTTACTAACATAATTCCCCGATAGTTCAGCCGGTAGAACACCTGACTGTTAATCAGGGCGTCGTAGGTTCGAGTCCTACTCGGGGAGCCAGATGATCAGCTTCGTATAGTAATACGGAGCTTTTTTATTGTTGCATTATATACAATAGTAATATGTCTGTGAGGAAAATATGACATAAAAAGTGTTTTAATTATTGCATTTGGATAAAATAGTGTTATAATTTTTCCATAAGTAAATAAAAGTGAATGAAATATACGGGAGAAGGTCTGACCTACCGAAGGAGTAACACTCTTAGGTGTTTTGTTAAAAAACGGGTACTGTATATGGACACAACTCTGAAGAGTTCCTTAAATTGGCGCCGAAGGTGTAAGGGGCATTTTGCTCTAATCTCTCAGGCCCGTGGACAGAGTATTATTACACAAGGATAATCACATTTTGTTTAATATATGTTAATCACCAGAATTAAAGCAGCTTCTGGTGTTTTTTATTCGCTTCAAGTCAAACCTAAGAGGGTTAGAAAATGAAATTAAAAAATATTATGCTCCCTCGTGGCTGCAGGTTTAGCAATGTCACTGTTTGCAGGCTGCAGCGGAGAGAAGAAGCAGGAAGTTGTAAAAATAGGCTTTCTTGCTCCTTTAACAGGCGGGAATGCCGCACTTGGTATCGGTCTTAAAAATTCTGCGCAGCTGGCTGTTGATACGGCTAATGCTTCTGGGAAATATCCATACAAATTCGAACTGGTTGCTGCAGATGACGGAGGCGACCCGTCAGCCGCAGTAGCGGCAGCTAATAAACTTATTGCGGATAAAAGTATTGTTGCTGTGGCAGGTCATTTTAACAGCGGCTGTGCTTTGGCTACCGCTCCGGTATTCCATAAAAACGGCTGTGCTTTAGTAGTAGCTTCTGCTATTCATCCTGATATTACGGAAAAAGGATATAAGGAAATAACCCGCGTCATGACTCATTTAAATGTTCAGAATGAGTATGCAGGCGAACGCGCTGCTAAGGAGTGGGGAGTTAAGACCCTTTGCCTTATAAATGACCGTACTGACTATGGCAAAACGAATGCAGAGCAATTTGCATGGGCTGCTGTTAAAAATGTGGCCACTGTTTTATTTGAGGACGGTATCGCAGTAGGGTAGCAGAATTTCTCGGCTGTTCTTACTAATATCAAAGCCAAAAACCATGACGCAATCTATTTTGGTGGTGTGGTAACTGAAGCGGCTTTAATCCGCCGTCAGATGAAGGATTTACCGATGGACTGCCTGATGTTTTTCGATTCTGGTATTATTTCAGATACCTTCAACAAAATTGCTGCTCCTGCAGCTGATGGTATTATAGCCTTCAACATTGAGAAACCTTTGGCAGAACTGCCTGGAGGCAAAAAATTTATGGAAGATTACACAAAGGCTAAATTTGCGGCGCCTTATGAAAATTATGGTCATTTCGGCTATGACGCAGTAGGCGTTATAATGGATGACGTAAATAGAGCAAAATCCACTGACCGTGCCAAGGTTATTGATGTTTTGAGGGCTACTAAGGGATATCATGGAGTTATTGGCGAAACGACTTTTGATGAAAAAGGACAGACTCAGAACAAGCTTATTACCGCCTTTATTTCGGAAGATGGTAAATGGCTCTCTTATGAGAAGGCAGATCTGCAGATAGTGGATAAGAAAATAGTAAAAAAATAGAAATGTTTCAAAAATAAATTTATTCATTAGGAGTGCAAATAAATGACAGGTGCGGTACTTACGCAGCAATTTCTCAATGCCTTGAGCCTTGGCGTTATGTATGCTCTGATTGCTGTAGGATTCACACTGTTTTTTTGGTGTAATTGAGGTAGTTAATTTTGCCTATGGTGAAGTGTTCATGCTTGGAGCATTTGCAGCTATGATCGCAAGCGGCGTTTTAGTTTCTTGCGGTCTTACTCAAGGATCTTTGCTGTTTATCTTGTTGATTTTGGCAGTGGTCATTATAATTTGCGCATTATTCGGGGCAGTATTGGAAAAATATATAGTTAGCCCTATGCGTGATGCTTCTGATATTATGACTCTTCTGATTACTCTCGGTGCATCAATCGTAGTTAGGGAAGCTGGCATGCTTTTTGTTCCTGACGGAAGGAATCCTCAGACATTTCCGGTTTTGGTGGAAATGGATACTATTCACATTGGCTGGGCTCTGGTAAAACCAGAGACCCTGCTTTGTATTATGCTGTCGACTATTATGATTGCAGCAATGCATCGTTTTATCTAAAATACTACATATTGCCGTTATATCCGTGCTACGGCTAAGGATAGAGGGATAGCCATGATGATGGGTATTGACGTAAAGAAAATATTTATTTTTACGTTAATTATTGGATCCATACTGGGATCTGTTACAGGACTCACGAACGGCATGACATATAACATCGTCAAATTCAATATGGGATTTGCGGCAAGTATTAAGGGATTTGCAGCGGCAGTAGTAGACGGGCTGGGCAATATTTACGGTGCCATAATCGGAGGTTTGCTACTAGGCTTCATGGAGATATTCACTGTAAGCTTCATTACAGACGGATCAAGCTATCAGGATATGATCAGCTTCATTATTGTAATTATTTGTCTTGTATTTCGTCCAGCAGGTCTGTTTGGCGAAAAAGCATATGAAAAAATATAGGAGCATGGGATATGTCACAAATTTTTCTTTCGGAAATAATTTTATATGTTTTGTTCCTGGCTTTTATAATAATTGAAGAGCCACCGCTAGTAGCTGTCTATATAATAGCAGTTGCGGTTGCAATTTTTTACTTGAGGCGCAAAAAGAAAGACAGACTTGCCAAGTTGGAAAGACTTTATGCCGATAATCTTCCGAAAGCCGGACTTTTTATGGCTGTTCTGGCTTGAGCATTTCCATTTTTAATCGGCGGTGATGCCTATTGGATGCAGGTCATCAATTTTGCTATGATGAATGCTATGATGGTACTTGGCCTGAATCTTATGACTTGGCGTGCAGGACTTATCTGTCTGGGATATGCAGCCTTTTAGGCTATTGGAGCCTATACGGTCGGTATCTTGACATTAAAAATAGGGATAAGTTTCTGGATAGCATTTCCTTTAGGCGGGCTATTTGCATTTTTTGTTGTTATTCTTCTGGAACTGCCGGCGCTGCGCGTAAAAGGGCATTATCTTGCCTTAGGTATAATTGCTTTCGGCCTTATCGTTCAGGAAATTGCACTGAATGCTGAAAGTGTTACAGTAGGGACGAATGGACTTATAGACATCCCTTCGCCGGTACTTTTTTCGCATGACTTTGCCACAAGCATTTATTTTGGGTTTATGTCCATGAATTATCTGGCGAATTTTTATTATCTGATTCTTGCAGTACTTATTATTTCCGTAATGACAATTTATTATCTCAGTAATTCATTCTTCGGGCTTTCTTTAAATGCCATCCATGCGCGAGGACCAATTGGCTGCCTAGTGCTACGGAATGAACCTTAAACGCTATAAGCTTTATGCTTTTGCCATTGGCGCTATTTTCGGCGGCCTGGCTGGAGGAATATATGCAGGAATGATTAACTTCATTGCACCTGAAAATTTTGGCTATGGTTTGTCAATTATTATTATCAGTATGATAATTTTAGGTTGTCTTGATTCTATTCCAGGAGCAATAGCAGGAGCACTCTTTTTAACGGTTTTTCCAGAAAAATTCAGGGTATTTGAAGATTATCGTATATTCTTTTATGGGCTGATTATTGTATTTTGCCTACTCTTTATGCGAGATGACGGTTTACCATTCAAATACCGTATTTTTAAGGAGAAGGAGGCCGAGAAGGTATAAGTATTATTGAAGTAAAGGATCTTACCATAAAATTCGGCGGTGTTACCGCAGTAGATAATGTCAGTTTTGCCCTAAACCAGGGAGAAGTTTTTGGTATTATCGGTCCCAACGTTAGTGGGAAAACGACCTTATTCAATTTGCTATCTGGAATCTATAAGCCTACCTGCGTGGAAATTCTTCTCGACTGTGAAAATATTCATGGACTGCGTCCGGATTTGGTTTTCAGAAAAGGCATTTCCCGTACTTTCCAGAATGGACGCTTGTTCTGGAATTTAAGTGTCCACGAAAACGTTGTGATGTGACTTAAAGACGTACGCGAGGCGCCGATTTTTGGTGGACTTTTTTCTTCCAGAAAAAATAAAGAAAAAAATGCTGATGTTATACAAAAAGCTCTTGATATTATGCGGATTTTCGAAGATCTTCTGATAAGCAAGGCTGACAAGTTTGCCAAAGACCTTCCTTATTCTGTCAGGCGGCGGCTTGAAATCTGCAGGGCTATTGCATCGGAGCCTCGGGTTATTCTTCTCGACGAACCTTCTGCCGGTATGGACAGTATGGGAACGATAAAATTAATGAATGATTTGCTGAAGGTAAAAAAGGCTTTGCCGCAGCTTACTGTTATTGTTGTTGAGCATGATATGGCCTTTGTTAAAGGTCTTGTAGATAAAGTTATGGTCTTGAATTATGGAAAAAATATAGCCTTTGGCACATTTAATGAAGTCGCGTTAAATCAGCAGGTTATTGATGCACATATCTTGGACCGGAGGGGGAAAATGCTTAAACTGCAGCATGTTGATACTTTTTATGCGAAAATTGCAAGTGCAAGTTGAACACATCCGTGTAAAAGTTTAATAGAGTCCAGCTTAGCTGGGCTTGATTACCCAACAGCAGAGCCACTTGACCCTGCCAAATGGCTCTGCTACTCACGCAGTGTAGATTTCATCCAGGCAAGCGTCAAAGAGTTCTTCCGGTGTACGGTAGCCCAGTTCCTTACGCGGCAGTCCACAGATCAAGTCAGCAGCGTATTCCACGTCCTCATCGGATAAGTTATCCATTGATTGACCTTTCGGTGC
>JAJQDY010000018.1 GCA_021201965.1 Phascolarctobacterium sp. | reverse complement strand
CCATAGTGATTGTCCTCCTCGATAGGGTTTTGTGTGTGAACTCTATTCTACCACGAATTCAATCGCTATGGATTTTTTAACTGTTCAACTTCATTTTACAATCGGCCACTTTTTCAAGGTCTCCAGATATAACCAGAGCACAACAAAATATTCCTGTCCATGCCGATAACCATAATATTTCTCCTTCACCCTATTTTATGCAACCCGATTTCCATAATATGCAATCCAATGACCATATGACACTACTGCCAAAGTTTAAAACATACCAGCAGACAACTGGCTATACATGTGGTCCTGCTGCCGCTTTGATGGTAGTGGAATATTTAAACGGAGCTCCACTGCACAGTGAAATGGAAATAGCAAAAATTATTGGAACAAATAATTATACAGGTACTGATGTTAAAGGAATGCGCCGGTATTTCCAAAATCTAGGCTGGCAGGCACACTCTTCTGCCGATACCGAATCCCCTTCAAATTATGCTGCTTTTATTGATTTTGTAAAAAGCAATCTTCAAAACAATACCCCCATCATTGTTGAAAATGTTGACTGGGGAGGTCATTGGCGCATTATAATTGGGTACGATAGCATGAATACCCCGTATACCGGCGATGATGTACTTATTATGACAGATCCTTTCGATATGGCCGACCATTCACAGGACGGCTATAATATCGTCCCGGCGGAAAAATTTTTCTATATGTGATTTGACGAACAGCTGTTCAAAAAAAGACGAACGCCCGCGTCCATGAATAACGGCTACTCCTAAATAAAATTCTGAAAATACGGCTGCCGTGACTATTTGAAATAATTAGTCACGGCAGTATTCTTTTAATTTATTTTAATTGTTATATTTTAATATTGCACCATTTACATACGCAGTTAAGCCAGTTTATTCTTGTCATATCATAAATACATATCAGCTTGCCTGCGGCGTATGTTTTTTTATTTTGAAGAAATATGACCAGCAGGAAACGGATATTAAGATACACCCCGTAACAACAAGTACCAGTTTAACAGGCAGAAAATGTCCCAGCGTACCACCAAGAAGCGGTCCCATGGCACCTCCAAGCTGCTGGGCAGATGTTACAAGTCCGAACCCCTTTCCGCGCGTGGACTGATCCGTAATCTCCGTCAGATTGGCATTAATATTGGGAATAGCCCCAGATAAAAACAGCCCATAGACAAACTGAATACAGGCAAATTGCCATACATCCTGGATAAATACCTGGAAAAGATTGACAAATCCTGCGCCGAATGTAACCAGGCAGAAAATCCTTATATAGCCGAATCTTTGGCCGCGTTTACCCCAAAAAGGAGCAGCAATAATTCCTGCTATACCCGCCATGGAAAAGATAATTCCTGCCATTTTAATAGTGTCGTTATTCATTGCCACCATTAGCTGGGCTACATACACTGTAGCCAACGGCTGAATAACCATGATGCAACACTGAATCACAAAAAACATTCCCATGATATATATGAGACCTTCATTATTAAGTGACTCTTTCAAATCCCGTAGCAAATGCATTTCTTTCTTGCTTTTTTCCACATTATAGGGAATATCATGGACGAAAAAAATTACCATGAGCGTTGCAACAAAAAGAGCTGCGCTGCCGGCAAAAAATGATGGTCTCATCCCAAACCAGCTATTAAGATAACCTCCCATCAATGGGCCTAAAATACTCCCTGTCGACGTTGCCGTCTGCATAAGTCCCATACCCCAACCAATGCGGTGTATAGGTAGTGTAGATGATACCAGTGACAAGGATGCCGGCACGAAGCCACTGACAAAACCGCACATAGCACGCACGGCAAATAGTTGCCAGGCATTTTGACAGAATCCTATGGACAGATAAGTAAGAGCCAGCCCAAAACCAGCGCGTATCGCCATCTTTCTCTGACCTACCATGTCAGCCCTTGCTCCCCAATAAGGAGCCATAATTGCAGCACCTAAAAAGGTTACGGAATAAACAAGCCCGCTCCATAAGTTAACGCTGGCCGCATCAACATTTAATTCTTTCAGTAAAAAAACTGACAAAAAAGGCACGCACATAGTATAACTGGCACATGCAAAAAACACACCCAGCCATAAAATACACAAATTTACCTTCCAGTTAATCTTTCTTTCTCCGTGCTCATCAAACAGAGACATCATGCCTTCTCCGAAAATAATCTTGATTTTACATCTATTTTATTATAGTATAGCGCATAATTTCAGGTGAATTTAAACTTGCAATCTCAAAAAGCCCGCAGTATAATGTCAGGCTGTGCCATCTGACAATATTTACCGCATTAATCTTTATGTCAGTGCGTTTTTCCTGTATAATATATAATAAATAAAGCAGTAAAAGGATGTGTAGACTTGAAGCCATACGTTAATCAGGAACTGGAACAATGCGGAATCTTTTCTAAGCTTTTCAGCGGCAAGCCCACAGAAAATGCATGGACTGAGGTCAATAACATCCTGGCGGATGCAGACCGCACCTATGCACTTACTCAGAAAAAACTAAAAGAAATCTTAAAGAAATGGGGCGCGAAACTGGACGACACCTCTTTGACCAAGCGTTCCGCCTTATACCGCAAATTTTCCGATGTTATTTATTCAAACGCCCAAAGTTCGGACGATCCACTTTTTGCCGAAGGCAGACATCTTGCTGATGTCCTGCAGCTTCCTCCCCATCTCATAAAACTAGCTGATAAGGGGGCTCGTCAGGCAGCTTATTTTACACGCTGTAGTAACCTGTTGCGTAAACAGGAATCTCTTCCCATAAGCGAAATAAACAAGATCTTTGGTTATGATTACGATGACGGCTTTTCCATCCGCAAACAGGTTTTTCAGGATTATTTTAACGCATTATTTATCAAAATCAGTGAACGCCAGCGTTTCAGTCCTGAAGAAGAAGCTTCCTTAAAAGCTGATTGTGCTACCATTGATATTCCTTACGAATTCAAAAATAATATAGTCAACGCCTTAAATAAGTACCGCGATCTATGGAACGCGGAAAATATTCCCCTTGTGGAAATCCCTATTGATTTCCCTCTAAACGGTGGAGAAATCTGTCACGCCGCGGCGCAAGCCGGCCTTTATCAGAATAAAATAGTTGAAAAGGAAGATAATTATTTTGATCTGACCCGAAAATTCAGTATTGACGAAACCGTAACCTTTAAAGGCGAAAAAATAGAATATCCCAAAACCAAGGAGGAAATTACTGCATTACTGGATATCGGTTCTTTTTTCCTTACCAATCAACGCATTATTTTTTTCAGCAGGAAAACTCTTCAGGAAACCTCTCTGGGAAATATTACCGGGGCAGAATTGAATATTAATATAATTACTTTCCACCGGAAAAGCCAGGATGATCTAATATATAAATACAGTGACGAAGCTGCCGAAGCGATGTATATCTTTTTCAACCGTGTATACGCGGCCTATAAAACGTAGTATCCGCCACTTAACTACAGATAAATGGCCTAAAAATAAAGGAGGTATCTTCAATGAAAAAAATTGCATTCATCGGCGTCGGCCTTATGGGTAAATCCATGGTCCGCAATCTTATGAAAGCAGGTTTTGAACTGCATATTTATGCACGAACCAAAGCTAAAGTAGAAGATGTTATCAGTGAAGGTGCAACCTTCCATCCTTCCATTAAGGAATGCGTAAAAGACTGTGAAACAGTAATTACCATCGTCGGATTTCCACCAGATGTGGAGGAAGTTTATTTTGCCCATGGTAATATTATGGATAGTGTAGAACCGGGAACAATACTGATTGATATGACGACCACCAGACCGGCACTGGCAAAAAAAATTTATGAAGTTGGTACAACTAAAGGCTGTCGTGTGCTGGATGCTCCCGTAACCGGCGGTGATATCGGTGCTAAAAACGGAACTCTATCCATTCTTGTCGGCGGTGATAAAAAAACTTACGAAGAATGTATTCCCCTCTTTTTAGCCATGGGCAACAATATAAATTACAACGGTCCTGCCGGCTGTGGCCAACATGCCAAATTGGCTAACCAGATTATGATTGCTGGTGCTATTTCCGGTGTATGCGAGGCTTTTACATATGCCCGCTCCAAAGGCTTGGACCTGCATACACTTATAGCTGCAGTAGCTACAGGCTCTGCTGCTAACAGACAGTTGGATAACTTCGGTCCCAAAATTATTGCTGGGGACTATGCTCCCGGCTTTTTCATGAAACATTTCATTAAAGACATGAAACTGGCACTGGAAGAAGCTGCAGACAGTAAACTGCATCTTGAAGTTTTGACACAGGTCTTGGCAAATTATAAAGAACTGGAACGGGTCGGCTATGGGGAACTTGGCACCCATGCCCTAATTAAACACTACGAAAAATAAATTACCCAGAAAAAGCAGTGCTGCTTTATGAAAGTAGCACTGCTTTTTTATTTGTCAATTCTAAGCTGCAAATCTTACTTTTCCAACCAACTTTTTATCTCATCATCAGTCTGCGCTACTATGCGGATAGCCTCATGAACTTTTGCCCCCTTACAGATTTTTTCCAGCTCACCCTTCAATTTACTTGCCCCTGTCGAACTACTGGTACAGAAAGGATAAACTCCCTTACCGTTAAAATCATATTGAGTTACAAACGTCCGAATAAGCGGCGGACAGTTCCAATACCACATAGGAAAACCAAGCAGTATACGATCATAGCCTTCAAAATTCTCCACTTTATTTAATATCGGCGGCATTTCGCTAGTCATAATCTCTTTGCCTGCAATAGCTATTGCTTTTATATAGCTGCCATAATCTTTACCGCTTTTAATTTCAAAAAAATCTCCATCGACAACGGCCTGAATTTTTTCTGCCGCCTTTTTCGTATTGCCGGATAGAGAAAAATATGCAACTAAAGTCTTCACTTAAACCGCCTCCTTTTTATTATTATACCCTATATCTTTCTTTGTTCCATAAACATACTAAAGCCCATTATTTTTCTTATTTAAAATTACACTTCATTATACAATTTTGATTCGCAAATTTCAAGTGCAAGTTGAACACATCCGTGTAAAAGTTTAATAGAGTCTAGCTTAGCTTGGCTTGATTACCCAACAGCAGAGCCATTTGGCAGGGTCAAGGGGGCTTACGCCCC
>JAJQDY010000052.1 GCA_021201965.1 Phascolarctobacterium sp. | reverse complement strand
CACGGATTCAATCGCTATGGATTTTTTAACTGTTCAACTTCATTTTACAATTGGCGGATGGAAAAAATCGAGTAAATATTATAATATTAAGATAAAGAAAATTATGGAATAAATGCTTAGAAACACGTGAGGGGAAATTATGGTAGATTTTGCACTGAACGGTCCTTTCGGGGAAATAGAATGTGTTGTAAACGGGTGCTCTGATAAATCAGCACCCATACTTATTATTGCTCACGGATTCCGAGGAAGCAGGGAAGGCGGCGGCAGGGCGGCATATCTGGCGGAAAGGCTGGAAAATCTGTGTCATGTGGTGCGTTTTAATTTTAACGGCAGTCAGCTTTTGTCCAGGCAGGTGGCAGAGATTAAGGCAGTAGTGAGAAAAGTACGCAAAATGTACCCTGAAAACAAGATTTTCCTGATGGGGAGGAGTATGGGCGGTGCAGCGGCTTTAATTGCGGCAGCGCAGGATAAAAAGATAGTAGGGCTTATTCTTTGGGCAACTCCTAATAATCTGCGCCAGACATTCCGTACGGCGCTGGGCGAGGAACAGTACGATCTTTTGGATAGTGGGATTTCATTGCAGCTGGTGGATGGACGGGGAAAAATAACGTTAAATCCAGAGTTTCTGACGGATACGGATAAATATGATCTTAACGCACTTCTTGCAGAATGGAAAGAAAGACCGATTTTATTCCTGCATAGGGAATCAGATGACACGGTAAATGTGGAGCAGGCAAGGAAAAATTTTGCCATGGCTGGCGGTGATAAGGAAATATATCTATTCCCAGGAGGAGACCATACTTTTACCGAATGCGATGCCGAAGCCGTTGAAAGGATTGCGGTATGGCTGGAAAGAGTGTTGTCTTTATAGTGCTGTGGGATGTATAATATATTGCGTAAACAAAAGAAATATCAGGTGGTTATTGTGAAAAGAATAATTGTAATTTTTGTACTTTTGGCTGCTGTCTTTATAGGGGCCTGCGCTGGTGAGAAGACTGCCGATATGTGGCCTGCAACGGCAGTCTTTGATACAAGTGTGGGCGGTTTTAAAGTAAAACTTGCAACGGATCGGGCACATAAAACCTGCGAAAATTTTATAAATCTCGCATAAAAAGGATTTTATGACGGACTTACATTCCACCGGGTTATCGATAATTTCATGATTCAGGGCGGTGACCCAAAGGGCGACGGCACGGGAGGTCCTGGCTATAAAATTAAAGATGAAATTACAAGCAGGCTTACTCATGACGGAGCTGTAGTACTTTCCATGGCAAATTCCGGCCCTAATACGGGAGGCAGCCAGTTTTTTATTACATTAAAGCACTGCCCATGGCTGGACGGTAAACATGCCGTTTTCGGCATGGTGATTTCAGGACTTGACGTAGTATATAAAATAGGCAAAGTGGAAACAGATGCAAATGACAGACCACTTAACCCAGTCATAATAAATAAAATAACCATTGAAAAGAAATAGGAGGAACGGAGTTGTCTTTAGAAGCAAGGGAATACATTCTTGAAATAAACGATCAGCAGGAAATGGTGGGAATATGTGGACGTAATGATGAACTGTTGCGCAGTATCTGTGGCGCTTACCCAGGACAGATTATTGCCCGCGGCAATCATATAACCATTTGCGGAGAAAATGCTGAGGATCTGGTACGATTTTTCCAAGAGTTACTGTTTCTGTACAGGCAGGTGTTGCAGATAACGGTCCATGATATACGCTACGGTCTTTTTATGATGCGGGAAAAAAACCTTGCTAACCTGCATCAGATGTATGCAGATACTATAATAACGACAAACAGGGGCAGACAGGTTAAAGCAAAGACCTTAGGACAGATGCAGTATGTGGAAACTATCCGTCGCAATTTCATAACACTGGGAATAGGGCCTGCAGGCACGGGTAAGACATATCTCGCCGTGGCTCTTGCGGTGGCGGCTCTGAGGAAAAAAGAGGTAGAGCGGATTATTTTGACACGTCCCGCCGTGGAAGCGGGCGAAAAACTAGGATTCCTGCCAGGAGATCTGCAGGAAAAGGTGAATCCCTATTTAAGGCCTCTTTATGACGGGCTTTATGAAATGCTGGGAATGGAAACTTTCCAGAAATACTTAAGCCGTGGGATTATAGAAGTGGCGCCGCTGGCATATATGCGCGGACGCACATTAAATGATGCCTGTATTATACTGGATGAGGCGCAGAATACGACATCGGAACAGATGAAAATGGCCATTACCCGTTTTGGTTTCGGCAGTAAAATGATTGTGACTGGGGACGTTACGCAGATAGACCTTCCCGTAGGCATAGACAGCGGACTGAAGAAGGTTGCACGGATTCTAGAAGGGGTACCGGGGATAGGAATAGTTACATTAAGCGAGTGCGATGTGGTGCGCCATGAAATAGTAGGTGCCGTTATTAAGGCATACGAAAAATTTGAGCAGCAGTCTGTAGCGGAGGAAGAGCATGTTCATAAACCTCGAAAATAATCAGAAAAAAATTGTCCTGGATACGGGCATAAAAGAGTGTATCAAAGGCGGACTGAGCACCGTGGCGAAGCTGCATGGCATAAAGGATACTGCGGAAGTCGGCATTACTATTGTGGATGATAAAAAGATCCGTGAATTGAATAAAAAATATCGGCATATTGACCGGATAACGGATGTCTTAAGTTTTGCCCTGAATGAAGACGGAGGAGGCCCGGATATCCCTGACTGTCCTGAAAAAGATCTTCTTGGCGACATAGTCATTTCAGCCGAAACGGCAAAAAGACAAGGTGAGGAATTCGGGCACGGCTTTGAGCGGGAAGTGGTGTATCTTGCGGTGCATGGCCTGCTGCATATTTTAGGCTTTAATCATGAAAAGGCAGCGGAGAAAAAAATAATGCGTGCCAAAGAGGAAGAAGCTTTGCGAGCCGTAAAGCTTTCAGAGGAATATCTGGAAAAGGATATGGAAAAGAAGTTATTAAAAGCAGCACTTGCCGCAAAGAAAAACGCATATGCCCCATATTCAGGTTTCAAAGTAGGAGCTGCTGTGATGAGCTGTAGCGGCAGGATTTTTTCAGGCTGCAACGTGGAAAACGCATCCTATGGTCTCAGCTGTTGTGCGGAGCGTAACGCAATATTTTCTGCCATGGCAAATGGTGGGAAAGTCCTTGAGGTATTATGCGTCGTTGCGGATACTAAAGGCCCCGTTGAACCATGCGGTGCCTGCCGGCAGGTAATTGCGGAATTTAAGATTCCGCGCATTATTTTAAGCAATTTGAAGGGCGATACCAGAGAATTCACCTGGGAAGAACTGTTGCCTTTTGCATTCACGCTGGACAGGAGTGAGCAGGATTAAGGAAGAAACGCATTATGCTGGATTTGCTGCCATTGTAGGCAGGCCTAATGTGGGAAAATCAACGCTGGTAAACCGCTTGATCGGTGAAAAAATTGCCATCATGTCGGAAAAGGCCCAAACCACCCGCAATAAAATAACATGTATTTCAAATATGGAAAAGGCGCAGATAGTATTTCTGGATACGCCGGGTATCCATAAACCACAGCATAAACTTGGGGAATACATGGTGCGCATTGCAGAAAGCACGTTAAAAGAGGTTGATGTGGTCCTTTTTGTTATTGATGCATCTGAAAAACAGTGGCTGGGCGATGAATATATTTTAAATCGTTTGAAAAAGGTGAAGACACCGGTAATTTTAGTGGTAAATAAGATTGATAAACTGCAGGACAAAAGGAAAATCCTGCAGATTATTGAGTCCTATAGGAAAAGCTACGATTTTGCAGCCGTGGTACCGGTATCCGCATTAGAGGATAAAGAATTTCCCCAACTTACGGATGAAATATTAAAATATCTGCCGGAAGGGGCAGGTTATTTCCCGGAAGATATGATTACGGACCAGCCTGAGCGGATTCTCGCGGCAGAAACTATCAGGGAAAAGATACTGCAGTTGACGCGTGATGAGGTACCGCACTCTGTTGCCGTAGAAGTGCTGGATTTTAAAGAGCGGGAAAACGGCAGCATTTATATAAGTGCCAATATATATGTAGAGCGGGAATCTCAGAAAGGCATTATTATTGGTGTAGGCGGAAGCATGCTTAAAAAAATCGGCGCAAAATCCCGCAGTGAGCTGGAGAACTTTCTTGGAAATAAGGTATATTTGGAACTCTGGGTTAAGGTAAGGGCTGACTGGCGAAACAGGGAAAATGATTTAAGGGATCTGGGCTACAAGTAGCCTGTCCGAAAGGAATTTTGATGAGTGGAAATATTTCAGATGATGCAATAATCCTGCATGCACGGGACTGGCAGGCAGCGGATAAATATGTAGTCGCCTTCACGAAAAACCACGGCAAGGTTACTTTTATTGCCTATGGAGCAAGATACGTGAAGAATGTTGCGGGAAGGCTTCTGCAGCCATTTGCCGTTCTCTCAGCGGAAGTGACACCGGGACATAAAGTCGGCAGGCTGAAAGGTTGCGAACTGCTGCAGCCGCCGCAAAGTTTTGATTTCAAACAGATGGCTTATGCAGCTGTTGCTGCGGAACTGACTGAGGTACTCACGGAAGACAGGGAACCGCAACCGGAAATTTTTGAACTTTTGAAGGACGCACTGTATGTCCTTGGAAACCGTAACCCGCGCATAACGGTAATATCTTATGCCCTAAATCTGCTTGGCCTTACTGGGTTCGCCCCGCAGGCAGATACATGCGTTGTTTGCGGTAACATGGCGGAAGAAGGGTATAGTTCATTCAGTCCCCTTCAGGGTGGTCTCGTATGCAAGAATTGCTGCCGGGGAGGGGAAGAACCCTTCGCGACTGCAACACGTGAACTTATGCTGAGGCTGCAGGACATGGATTTTAAAAACCCTGAGTCTTTCACGGTACGCGGGGAAAATCTGATGGAACTGGAAAAACTGCTTTATAAGTTTATTTTGTTCCAGACAGATAAACCCTTAAACAGCATAAACTTTCTGGCGAAAATTGCAAGTGCAAGTTGAACACATCCGTGTAAAAGTTTAATAGAGTCCAGCTTAGCTGGGCTTGATTACCCAACAGCAGAGCCACTTGACCCTGCCAAATGGCTCTGCTACTCACGCAGTGTAGATTTCATCCAGGCAAGCGCCAAAGAGTTCTTCCG
>JAJQDY010000079.1 GCA_021201965.1 Phascolarctobacterium sp. | reverse complement strand
CAATCAATGGATAATTTATCCGATGAGGACGTGGAACACGCTGCTGACTTGATCTGTGGACTGCCTCGTAAGGAACTGGGCTACCGTACACCGGAAGAACTCTTTGACGCTTGCCTGGATGAAATCTACACTGCATTAGTAGCAGAGCCATTTGGCAAAATTCAACGTTATGGTTTTAAAACAAAAAAATTATCAAGTAACTGTATCAGAAAACTTCATCTGCACTATTCTTGCTTTTTACTTTTTATTTAAATAAAAAAATTTTCTCCCAATATTTTTTTTATTGACTCAGTAAAACCTTCTGCCTGGGAATTTACCCAAAATTCCTTTGCAGTTCTTATAGTTCTATTAGAACTTACTAAATGTAAATATACTACATCATTCCCTTTAAATCTCTGGAAAATATCCTGCAGTTCCTTCTTTACCACAGCATTTTCCAGTTGTGGCTCAATCTTTATATGCACTATACTATTATTATCATTTTGGAGTTTGGAAATGGTAAAAGCATTTATACTCCTTTCTTTTTCGCTGAGATTCATTTTACCATTTACCGCAATTATATTTTCTTGGTAAATTTCATCCTGACTGCAGTGATAAGTCCTTGGAAAAACCACAACTTCTATTTTTCCTGTATAATCTTCAACTGTCAGCAGAGCCATTGTATCTCCCTGTTTAGTACGTTTGATCTTACATCCAGAAATAATGCCGGCAACATGAACCGTTTGTCCGTCTTCAACATTAGTCTCATTTTGCAGCCAATGCAACGCTGTATATTTTTTTAAAACTTCCTGGTAGGCATCAAGAGGATGCCCTGTCATATAAAAACCAGCCAGTTCTTTTTCGTTCTGTAGCATTACAGTTCTGGAAAGTTCCGGCATATCAGGTAACGGTATATCGTAAGCATCCTGAAAACTGTTTTTTTCCACAAACAATCCCATCTGCCCAGCAGCATTATCTTTTTGATAACGGAGTCCCATTTCCACAGCCTTGTCCATGATAGAGAGCATTTGCGCACGTTTTGCGCCAAAAGAGTCCATAGCCCCGCATTTAATCATATTTTCTATTACACGCTTATTGACGATACGAACATTAACACGTCTGCAGAAATCACTTAGACTGCTAAAAGTGCCCCCTTCGTTGCGAGCCCTAATTATTTCTTCCACTGCGTTCTCTCCAGCACTTTTAACTCCACCTAAACCAAAACGGATATTATTGTCTTTTTGAACTGTAAAAGTACTTCCACTTTTATTGACATCAGGAGGGAGTATTTTAAAACCTGTACTTCTGCATACGGAAACATACCAGCTTATCTTATCTACATCGCTAATAATACTGTTTAAGAAAGCCGCCATATATTGAGCAGGCCAATGGGCTTTCAGATAAGCCGTCTGATAAGCTACAAGAGCATAGGCCGCAGAATGGGATTTATTAAAACCATACCCAGCAAAATGCTGTAACAACGAAAAAATCCTGTCACCCAAATCTTCTGGTATATTATGAAGCCGTTTAGCCCCTTTTATAAATGCATCGTGCATGGAATCCAGTTCTTTAGCTTTCTTTTTGCCCATGGCACGACGCAAAATATCTGCCTGCCCCAAAGTAAAGCCTGCCAGATCAGAAGTAATCTGCATTACTTGTTCCTGGTATAAAATAACTCCGTAAGTATCCTTTAAAATATTTCCAATAAGCGGATGCAGTATTTCTGCCGTCCGCTTCCCGTGCCGCCCAGCAATAAAATCTTCTGCCATACCTGTTCCTAAAGGTCCTGGCCTATATAGAGCTACCAATGGTATTAAGTCTTCAAAACTTTCAGGTGCCAATTCCATAAGTAATTTAGTCATACCTTCAGATTCCAGCTGAAATACGCCATATGTATCACCCCTACACAACATCTGACAGGTTTCGCTGTCATCCATCGGTATATTATCTATATCAATATTCTCCCCAGTAGTTTCTTTTATAAAGCGTATAGCTTCCCCAATAACCGTCAAGGTACGCAGTCCAAGAAAATCCATTTTTAACAGTCCAAGTTCTTCTACATTGTCCTTGTCATATTGGGTAATAATAGCACTTTCTACTCCTAACTGTAGCGGCACATGATCTTTTAAATCATGTGGGGCAATAATAACGCCAGCAGCATGTGTTCCCACATTACGCGTCATTCCCTCCACACTTTTTGCTAAATTTATCAGGCGTTTAACCTTGTCGCTTTTCTCATACTCAGCACGCAAATCATTATTTGACGCTAACGCTTTGTCTAAAGTGATTCCTGGTTCCCTCGGTATCATTCTTGCCAGAACATCCACTTCACCATAACTCATTCCTAAGGCTTTACCCACATCCCGCACTGCTGCCCTTGCCTGCAAAGTACCAAAAGTTATTATCTGTGCAACACGATCTTTTCCATAACGCTTAGTAACATAATCCAGAACTTCATTGCGCTTCAAATAACAGAAATCCGTATCTATATCTGGCATGCTTATCCTTTCAGGATTTAAAAACCGTTCGAAAAGCAAATTATACTTAAGCGGATCTATATTTGTAATTCCCAGCAAATAAGCCACAATACTACCCGAAGCGCTTCCCCGACCTGGTCCCACAGGAATATCATGCTCGCGGCAATATTTAATAAAATCCCATACAATTAAAAAGTAACAAGCATACCCCATCTGATTTATAATGCTGAGCTCAAATTCCAGCCTGCCTACAACAGCCTTATCTGCCGTGCTGTATCGTTTTTTCAAATTTCTCTCACACAGATGCCGCAAATAACTTGCAGCATCAAATTCTGCTGGAACATTAAATTCCGGCAATAAAAGATGACCAAATTCTAATTTTACATTACAGCGTTCCGCGATTTTTTGGGTATTTTCCAGTGCTTCCATGCAATCACTGAACAGTTCTTCCATTTCCTCATAGCTTTTCAGATAAAATTTGTCATTGGCAAAACGCATTCTGGTGGGGTTGTCCACTGTACTTAGTGTTTGAATACATAACAACATATCCTGTGCCTCTGAATCCTGTTGCCTTACATAATGCAGGTCATTTGTGGCCACCAATCCCAAACCGTATTTTTTTGCAAACTTTTTTAATGCAAAATTCGTTTTATACTCTTCCTGTAAATCATGGTTTTGGATTTCAAGAAAATAATTATCCCGTCCAAATATATCTATATACTCTTCTATACACCGGCATGCTCCATCCAAATCACCCCGCTGCCAGATAAGTTTTTGCACCTCACCTGCGATACAGCCACTTAGGCAAATTATTCCTTTACTATAAGTGCGAAGTACATCTTTATCCACCCGCGGCTTATAATAGAATCCATCTACCATACCAACTGAAACTATTTTCATCAGATTATGATACCCCTCATTATTTTCAGCCAGTAAAGTCAAATGATTCATCTCTCGATTGGATTTATCCAGATGAGACCCCGGTGCCATATAAATTTCGCAACCAATAATAGGCTTAATACCTTCTTTTAAAGCCTGCTGATAAAATTCTACCACGCCATACATTACACCATGATCAGTGATGGCTATGCTGTCCATACCAAATTCTTTGGCATGGCTTATCAAATCGCCTATCCTGCAGGCTCCATCTAACAAACTGTATTGCGTATGTACATGTAAATGAGTAAAATTTTTTCTCATAATAAATAAGAACCTCAAATTTTAAATATTAACTGCCTAGTGGGATATTTTCCATCCACGACCATAAAATAATCCTGCCAGCAAAACCAATAAGTTTGCTCCGAGCGCCGGAAACAGGCCGTTAATTTCCGAATCAAAAATATGTTCCCAGAAGCAAGCAACCAATATACCGACAATAATTGCCACAATACCAGCTTTAGGGCATACCTTCCCTTGGAAAAACACCGCAAAGGTTAAAGGTAAAAATATGCCGCTAGCACGCAACGCCATGGAAAGATAGTTCCATTGTAACACAGAAGCATCCAGATGGTAGAAAACAAATACGACAGCACATACCGTTACAAGTAAAACGCTAATTCTGCCAACACATAACAACTGTATTGAGTCTATCTTACGCCATACATTTTTTATAATATCCCGACTCAGCATAGTCCCAACACCTAAAGCGAGCCCGGCAATAGAACCCAGAGAAGAAAGTAGTACTGCGCCAATGCCAATACCACCCAGCCAATCTGGAAGATACGTAAGTAAATATAAAGGAAGAGCATCAATGGAATTTATATCTGGATTGGTTATCCGCATAAATACGCCAATCATAACAGAAGGAAGCCCTACTGGAATAACGATAAGTGCTGCAGTAACACAACCGATGGCTGCAGTTCTACTGTCTTTCGCAGAAAAAATGGCCTGTACATAGGTTTGTGTGGAAATTACGCCTACTATCATTGAAAGTAAACTATAAATTCCATCCTGCACACCGCTGCCGAAAAGGCTGAACCAAGGATAGTCCGCCAACACAGCATGTAGTCCTTGCCATTTACCAGCATAATTATAGGCCAGTAATCCGCCAACAAAAATGGTAGCAAAAATAAAAACGATTTTTAATAGGCCCGCCATTCCTGACCCACTGATGCCGCCAAAGAAAACCAGCCCCATAACTATAAACACAATAATAACTGCACTGCTGAGCAAACTAACATTAAGAATGCTCGTTACGAGATGCAATGCTGTAAGTGTGCTGGCCACGATACTAAAAAATATGCCAGCAGCAGCCGAAAGACTTGAGAAAAATCCTGCAGTGGGTCCGTAATTACCTACCAGAAACTCAGAGATGGTGGTAAGTCCGCTCTGACGTAATGGAACAGCATAAAAAAACGCCATTATAAGTAAACCGATGCCGCCGCCTAAAGTAAACCACCAAGCTGTCAGCCCCAAATTAAAGCCTAATTGCGCTGTCCCAACTGTAGCCGCTCCTCCTACTATAGTTCCGATAATACCTCCGGCTACCAGCATCGCACTGGAACTGCGTCCACCTACACTATAATCATCGGCAGATTTTATTTTGCGAGACGCAATGATACCTGGCAGCAATGTTACTATGAAAGTAGCAACCAAACTTGCAATATGCATAGTTGATAGTTCCATTTACGAACACCCTTTCTTGATACCATTAGTTATAAGTATACCATACATAAATAATATCGCACAATTAATATCCTAATAGTAGAATATCTGCCGTTTCAATATAACGGCAGATATTCAAGAAAAACTCCACAACAGCTTTGCTTCGTTTAAAACTAAATAAATATAAAATTATTTATCTTAATTTTTACTATTTCAACTTAACTTTTCATTCCTATTACACTCGAAAATTGCAGGTACAAGTTGAACACATCCGTGTAAGAGTTTAATAGAGTCCAGCTTAGCTGGGCTTGATTACCTAACAGCAGAGCCATTTGGCAGGGTCAAAGAGTTCTTCCGGTGTACGGTAGCCCAGTTCCTTACGAAGCAGTCCATAGATCAAGTCAGCAGCGTGTTCCACGTCCTCATCGGATAAGTTATC
>JAJQDY010000029.1 GCA_021201965.1 Phascolarctobacterium sp. | reverse complement strand
AACCCAGCTAAGCTGGACTCTATTAAACTTTTACACGAATGTGTTCAACTTGCACTTGCAATTTTCGAAAGAATATTCATTATTCCCATCTGCCTTATGCTTTTTGCGGCCATTGGCATGGCCGCGCCGCAGGAGAAAATGCTGATCCTCTGCTGGGAGATTACTGATGCCGGCAGCTGGACGGTAACCATAAGAAGTGACGACGGGAAAAGCACCGTTGCCGCCCTCATATGTAAGGATACGTATTTCATAAACGGCAGGAACGGCAGGGCCATAAAAGATGGGGATCTCAAAAAGGGAATGTGCGCTACCGCATACTATTCCCAGAAGATGACAAAGAGCATTCCGCCTAGGTCCCGGGCTTTTGCCATTATATCAGGTGAAGGCGCCAGGTTCTTTGAGGTTGAAAAAGCACAGCTTTCGGAAGACGGCAGCGTTATACGTATCCTGAATACCAATAATGACCTCATTGCCTCCATAGACGTGAAGGACTGTAAGGATTACAGGAATATTAAAAGCGGCGACAAACTGCTGCTGTGGTATAATATTATAGCCATGAGCATGCCGGTCAGGACCAACGCGGAAAAGGCCATGATCCTCCCCGCAAAATAAAGTTTTAAAGCGAGGTCTTAGAAATGAAAATTTTCATGGATACCGGCAACGTTGAGGAAATAGAAAAATTCGTGGACTGGGGCGTTGTTTACGGCGTAACCACAAACCCCAGCCTTATTGCCAAAAGCGGCCGCATCCAGGAAGAAGTCATTCCTGAAATAGCGGCCCCCGTCAAAGGGACCGTGAGCGCTGAAGTTATAAGTACCGTCTGCGCAGGGATGGTAAAGGAAGCCGAAAAACTTTCGAAGATCGTGGGAAACGTGGTCATAAAGATCCCCTGTATTGCGGAGGGCCTCAAGGCGGTAAGGGTTTTAAGAGGCATGTGCATAAAGACGAACGTGACGCTGGTCTTTTCCATGGGGCAGGCGCTCCTTGCTGCGCGGGCGGGTGCAACATATGTGAGCCCCTTTATCGGACGCCTTGATGACATAGTAGAGGACTGGGTAAAACTCGTGGAAAATATCGTGAAGGCCTTTAAGATTTACGGTATTGAAACGGAAGTCATTGCCGCCAGCATAAGAAACATTGAACACGTAGAGAGGGTCATGCTGGCAGGAGCACAGATAGCTACGATACCGACTAAGGTCCTTGAGGCCATGATAAAGCATCCCCTGACTGACAAGGGACTCGAACAGTTCCTTGCCGATTACGGGAGCACGATGAAATAATTCCAAGAGAGTAAGGAAATGTTGGAAAAAATACTGAAGGAATATTCCCTGGTACTGCTTGCAGCCTGTGCGTTCGCGGTACCGTTTCGCGCATGGGGTGCGCAGACGGTTAACCCTACACAGCTGCCCGATGAGCATATAGAAGTTACGGCACAGCCTGAAAAATCAGGCCCGGTGCTGCTCTATTCCGACAGCCCTGAGATGGTGAAGGGCAACGGAATCCTCTATCGAGATACGGTAGGCGGCAGCGTGCGCATTTTCCTGCACCATGTCAATGCCATGAGAAGTGACAAAAAGATTGCCGTGGTTGTCAGGAACATTTCCAGCATGCGTCCAGTCAGATGCGAGGTCACTCGCAAGGGACTAGGTAAATCCGCCTGGAACTACATGGAGGAAGGAAAGAATTCCCAGAGGATATATTTTGCCACGCTGGGAAAAGGGGAGTCAAAAACCATAGGTTTCAGCAGGCACATTGAGCTCATAACGGGACGCGGGTTTATCCTGGAACCCGGAAAACTCCTGAGCGGAAGCATAGAACTTTACCTTAACAGGCCGGCTGAAATAAGCGTCCTTATGTGCGACGTGAAAAATAGCCTCGATCTTTTTACCGAAAACGCATCCGTTCTGCCGCCTGACGAATACCTACTGCGCGGCACATTTAAGGATGCCGACTGGCATTATACTATAAGGGAACCCATCGCCATGCAAGACGATGAAGTCATGATGATGCACCTTGCAAGCGAGGAGGAAGGCTACGCAAAGGGGATTGACGCGACAAACGGCATGGAGACCGTGAACTGCGGCAATTACGGCATACTTTATAAGATAAGCTTTGCGGTTTCCGGCAGACGTCCCGTGAGAATGGTATTAAACTCCCTGGCAGGTGAATTTGCAGGCTGGGCTGTTATTGAAAAAGAAGGCGTGGAAAGGAAGGCTGTTCCAATACCGAGGCACAGGATTTCCACCGCCGGGCATTACTATGAAATGTCCGAAATAGGAGTGCTGGATGAAGGAAACTATAACTTCATCTGGTCACCGCCGGGAGGATCGAACCTGCCTGTCCGTCTCTATTGGGAGAATGCGGATACGTACATCTGGAAAAAATCCTGAGCGGGAAAATGCAAAATGAGAATAGTTCCATTATTCTTTAAAAAATAATATTTTAAAATGTAATTTGTTAAAAAAAATAATAACAAACTCCTTGACTTTTATTAAAATAATAATATAATATTAATTAAGAATTATTGTTAATAAAGGAGAATGAGAAATGGCAAAGAGAAATACAATCCAAAGGCAGCTTATCATAGCAGCCGTGCGCTTCCTGGCAGATCACCCAACTGCCGAGGAAGTCTATGACCGCATTACAATGGAATACCCGGATATCAGCAAAGGAACGGTATACCGCAACCTTAATTCGCTGGTGGGAAGCGGTCTTCTTGGAAAAGTTTCAGTTCACAGCAGTGCTGACCGTTTTGACCACATTCTGTCCAGGCACTACCACATTAAATGTATCAAATGCGGCAAATTCATGAATGTAGAAAATTTCCCTTATTTTAATGACCTTGATGAAAAGGTAGCCAAAGTGACAGGCTACAAAATGGAACATCACTACATCGTTTTTAGCGGCTTGTGCCCGGACTGCGCAAAAACTGCTGAAAGAAAGGAAAAAACTGAGGATGGCGCATGTGCCTGTAGCAGTAACGGCATGCGAAGGTTATCCGATGTTTTATAATAAAGGAGGAAGAATATATTATGAGATTGAAAGGCAGTAAAACAGAAAAAAATCTCGAAGCCGCATTTGCCGGCGAATCCGGAGCAAGGAACAAATACACTTTTTATGCCAGCCAGGCCAAGAAGGAAGGCTATAACCAGATAGCAGCCATTTTCGAGGAGACTGCAGGCAATGAAAAAGAGCATGCCAAGATGTGGTTCAAGGCACTGCATGGCGGCAATGTTCATGACACCGTTGCGAACCTGAAGGACGCTGCGGCAGGTGAGAACTTCGAATGGACCAAAATGTATGCCGATATGGGAAAGACTGCCAAAAAGGAAGGCTTTACCAAAATTGCCAAACTCTTTGAGGAAGTAGGCAAGATTGAAAAGGAGCATGAGGAAAGATACCGTGCCCTGCTCGCCAACATTGAAAACGACCGTGTTTTCAAACGCGAGGAAAAGCAGGTATGGATCTGCACCAACTGCGGCAAGATTGTTGTCAGTGAAAAAGCTCCGGCAAAATGCCCGGTTTGTGACCATCCGCAGGGACATTTCGTGCTGCGCGTAATTAACTATTAAAAAGTCACGGGAAAAGGCCATGGAGAAATCCATGGCCTTTTTTTGATGTCATAAAGGCATTAAAGGCGGGACAATGTGCCATAATAAAAAAAATACAGGAGGTGAAGCGGGAGGCAGGAATGTTTTACATTGCGGAATACATGTCACCCATCGGTGAAATGACCCTGGAAAGTGACGGGGAAAGCCTTACGGGACTTAAGATGGGAAAATATCATGGCGGCGCGTCGGAATACGCTGACCTTCCCGCTTTCAGGAAAACGAAAGCCTGGCTGGATGATTATTTCGCAGGGAAAAGGCCGGATCCCGCGAGTGTGCACGTTGCCTTGGAAGGCAGCGCATTCAGGAAGGAAATCCTTGGGCTCCTCCTTGAAATCCCTTACTGGAAGGTAACGACCTACGGGGCACTTGCAAAGGAAGCTGCAAAAAGGATGGGTAAGGCGCGCATGGCGGCCCAGGCGGTGAGCGCTGCCGGGGTGGCAAACCCCATTCCCATTATTATTCCCTGCCACAGGGTGGTGGGCGCAGGGAATAACCTGACCGGCTACTCCCGTGGAATTGATAAAAAATCTGGCTTTTAAGACATGAGAGACTGGACACTGACCTTTTCAGGATGCCTTAAAGATACGGCCAGCTTCTGGAGAATATTATGGAACTTACGGTTCCAGCGAAAAAAGGGGAAACAATTGGACTTGATATTTTAAATCTCGGCAGCGGCGGCGAAGGTGCCGGCATGTTTAACGGTTTTGCCGTTTTCGTGAAAGGCGCACTGCTCGGCAAAAAAGTGCGGGAGAAGATAAACCTGGTAAAGAAGAATTATGCCGCAGGGACCTTAAAAGAAATTTCAGAACCGTCTCCAGAGCGGCAGGAGCCTCCATGCCCCGTATATGCGGCCTGCGGCGGCTGCCAGCTGCAGCACCTTTCCTACAGGGGCAGCTTGAAGTGAAGGAGCAGAAGGTGCGGGATGCCTTATGGCGGATATGGCACATTAAGGCGGACGTGCTGCCTATTATTGGCTGCGCAAATCCCTTTAACTACCTCAATAAAATGCAGTTTCCGGCTGCGCACGGCGCAGCAGGGGAAATTGAAATAGGCTGCTATGCTGCTGAAACTCACAGCGTGGTTGATATAAAAAGCTGCATGATCCAGGAGGATGCCAATAACAGGGTCCTTGCGGCCGTGAGGGAATGGATGCAGCGCTTTAGGATAAGCGCCTATGACGAAAATACAAAAAAGGCCTGGTAAGGCATATTATGGGCCGTGACGGTATAAAAAGCAGCAAAGTGATGGCCGTAATCATTACATCCGCCTATGACATTCCCTACAGAAGGGAGCTTATAGAGTGCCTTAAAGCCGGCGTGCCCGGTCTTAAAAGCGTGGTGCAGAATATAAACAAAAAGCCGACTAACGTTGTCATGGGGGCTAAAGACAGGATTTTATGGGGAGAGCCGGTAATTAAGGACACACTCTGGGATTTTACCTTTAACATTTCCGCAAGATCATTTTTCCAGGTCAACAGTGTCCAGGCGGAAAGGCTTTACGGATGTGCGCTGGATTATGCAGATCTTACGGGGAAGGAAACAATGACTGACATTTACTGCGGTACGGGGACCATTTCCCTTTACATGACAAAGCAGGCGGCAAAGATATACGGTATTGAACTGGCAGGGCCTGCAACAGAAGACGCAAAAAAGAACGCTGGGCTTAACAGCTGCGCTAATGCGGAATTTATCCATGGAGATGCAAAGGACGTACTGCCTGATCTTTTAAAGGCCGGGATAAGGACTGATGTAATGCTTCTTGATACGCCTAGGGCAGGCTGCGATGAGAAGGCGCTCAGGGCCGCAGCCGCTGCTGCCACAAAGCGTATTGTATATATTTCCTGCATTTCGGCGTCCATTGCCAGGGATCTTGCTTATCTTACGGAGAAGGAATATGAAATATTAATGCCGATTGTAAAATGAAGTTGAACAGTTAAAAAATCCATAGCGATTGAATCCGTGGTAGAATAGAGTTCACACACAAAACCATGTCGAGGAGGACAATCACTATGGACTACACACATTCTATCACAGATGCGGAGAAGCGCAAGAAGTAAAACATCTGACTGACATCGACCGAGGCACAATCCAAGCCCTTAACAGAGAGGGA
>JAJQDY010000037.1 GCA_021201965.1 Phascolarctobacterium sp. | reverse complement strand
ATCTGTGATAGAATGTGGGTAGTCCATAGTGATTGTCCTCCTCGATATGGTTTTGCGTGTGAACTCTATTCTACCACGGATTCAATCGCTATGGATTTTTTAACTGTTCAACTTCATTTTACAATCGGCCTATATAAACAGAGATGGTAAATCCTTGATAAAATATAAGGAGGCATACATATATGACCAGACGCACTAAGATTGAAGAAATGAATAAGCATACATGTTCTGCCAGCCATATCTTCGGATCAGTGGCATCCGATGTGGAGATGTCGACCGAGCGCCTTAACAGGGAACCGACAGATACTCTTGTGGCAGCTGAACTCATCCGTGAATACGTATCCACCGAAGGCAATGCACATCAGAACCTTGCCACTTTCGTATAGACCTATATGGAGCCCGAGGCGATAAAGCTCATGAGCTGGACTCTCGAGAAAACGCCATAGATAAAGACGAGTATTCGATGACGGCCGACCTTGAGAACCGCTGTGTGGCAATAATCGAAAATCTGTGGCATGCTAATCCGGAGGAGAAGCCCATGGGAACTTCCACAGTAGGGTCTTTAGAAGCCCGCATGCTGGGCGGTCTTGCCATGCTCTTCCGCTGGAAAGCACTGGCAAAAAAAGCAGGTATTGACATCTACTCCTCTACTCGTCCTAACCTGGTCATGGGATCAGGCTATCAGATATGCTGGGAAAAGTTCTGCCGCTACTGGGATATTGATATGAGGCTTGTTCCTATGGATGAAAACCATCTCTCCCTCGACGCGAATGCTGCAGTCGCACTCTGTGATGACCACACCATCGGCATTGTACCTATCTTAGGCATTATCTACACTGGACGTTACGATGATGTAAAAGCTCTTGATGCGGCAGTGGAAAAATATAACAAGAAGGCGAAAGTTCCGGTACGCATCCACGTGGACGGCGCTTCAGGAGCTATGGTTGCCCCGTTCATAGAGCCCAAACTTGAATGGGATTTCCGCATTCTCAACGTATGGTCAATCTCGACTTCAGGCCATAAATATGGTCTGGTATACCCGGGCATCGGCTGGATTGTATGGCGTTCTGAAAAGGCCCTTCCGCAGGAGCTAATATTTAATGTAAGCTACCTTGACGGCACCGAGGCTACCATGGCCATCAACTTCTCCCGTTCCGCTTCACAGATTGTTGGACAGTATTTTGTGTTTATGCGCAATGGTTTTGAAGGATACAAAGCGATCCATCAGACGGCACTGGATGTGGCGCAGTATCCGGCAAAAGAAATTGGCAAGATAGGTCCGTTCGAGATGATGGGCACGGCAGAAGAGGTTCCCATCATCTGTTGGCACATGAAGAAAGGCTTCGACCGCAAGTGGACGCTGTACGATCTTGATGACAGACTCCGTATCCACGGCTGGCAGGTTCCGGCATATCCTCTTCCCGAGAATATGCAGAATGTAACCGTGTAGCGTATAGTTGAAAGGGCAGATTTTTCTATGGCTCTGGCTGATAAGTATCTGCGCGATATGAAAGCTGAAATTGCCACCTTGATGAGGTCACTTGCGAAAACACAAAGAAGAAGACCGGCAAGAGGGTGGGGGGAATTCGATCACAGCGGACGATAATATTCAATAATAATGATAGTTAAGGAAAGTAAAAACACTGAAATCCGTTTGGATGCCGGTGTTTTAATATTTATATTAGAATTATTTTTTCCCTTTTAGGTCAATAACAATCATTTCCGGACGGACTTCCGTACGCACGGGAGGACCCCAGAAACCATAGCCGTTGCTTACAATGGCGGTCATGCCATTAAATTCTGCACGGCCGTAGTCAAGCTTATACATCTTTTTTGTTACCAGGCGGTTAGGGAAGAGCTGCCCGGTATGCGTATGCCCCGCCACATAAAGGTCGTAGCCGCTTTTTGCGGCTTTGTCAATTTTACGCGGCTGATGCTCAATAACGATACTGTAATATGCGTCGTTATGTTTGCTTTGCTTATATAAGGAAAGGTGGTCCTGGTTAAACCTGAAATCATGAAGGCCCGTGAGTTTAATTTTATTATCCAAAATATAACTGTCATCCTGAAGAACAGTCATACCGGCGTCTTTAAGCATTAATTTCCATACGGTCGGCCTGTCAATATAATCATGGTTGCCGAAGGCAACATAAATTCCATTTTTGGGTTTCATGGTCGCAAGTGCGGAAAGGGAATCTTCATTGTTAATGTAGTCAATGCCCTCATCAATTATATCCCCTGCAATTAAAACAAAATCAGGATTTTCCATGTTTACTCGTTTTGCAAGTTCAAGCGCATAGCTGCGGCCTAAGACTCGCCCCAGATGTATGTCGCTTAAAACAACTATTTTATAGTGATCGGAAGGGGCCAGCTTGCTTGTAAAAATTTCTTCCCTGCGTATATCTGGATGGAATGCCCTCCAGCTGCCCCAGGCGATGAAAAGGATAATGAAGCAGACACCGAAAGTTGTAAACATGCTGGATGCCATATGTAAAGATAGTATTTTGGAAAATATCCAGAAAATTAGATGGATAATGAGCAGCAGTAATGAATAGTAAATAAATGCAATCCATAGGCCGCCTAGGAAGGCCGAAATTTTCAAAACTGGCAGCGGAAATGATGCAGGCAGCAGACGAGAAATAATTGTGTTCGCTGCCAAAAGTGTATAAATGAATAGAAATGGCATGGTCCGTGCAAATGGGAAATTCTGTCTGTAGTACATATATGTCAGGGCACTTAGAATAAAATCAATAATACCGACAAAATACCATATAGTTCGCATAAAGCATGCTCCTTAATAATTCACTAGATTTATTATTAATCTGTACGGAGCATTAAGTCAAGATGTAAATAGGAAAAATTACAAAAGTGTTATAAATGAGCGCCAGATGGCAGATGTATTCATTGTCTAAAATTAGCAAATGTGCTATAATGCAGTTGTTGCAATATGCGCCCGTAGCTCAGTGGATAGAGCATTGGCCTCCGGAGCCATGTGCGGTGGTTCGATTCCACTCGGGCGTACCAAAGCTATGAAAGTTCTTCTCTTTTACTGGAGAAGAACTGTTTTCTTTTGGCCTTAGCTATAAAATATTCTTAAAATAGGTTTTGATGTCAAATATCGCTAAAAATGTTATAATAAAAAATAATTTATTTTAAGGGGTATGAAATGATTGTCATTAGAGAAAAAGTGCGTTTTGTGGAAACTGATATGATGGGTGTGGTGCACCATGCTAATTATCTGCACTGGCTGGAAATTGGGAGAGTGGAGTATCTGCGTGCCTGCGGTGTCACGCTTGGTGAGCTCATGGATAACGGTATTGTATTTCCCATAACTGACGTGGCGCTAAAGTATAAAAACTCATGTATCTTTTACGATGAAGTCGAAATACAGACAATAATGTGCGGTTTGAATAAAGCAAAAATGGAATTCAACTATAAAATAATCCGCTTGCGTGACGGAGCTGTTGCCGTGGAAGGGCGGACAAGGAATGTTTTTACTGATTGGGAAGGCCATATTATTCGTCTGCCGGCTAGATGGTTTTATAAGATAAAACAGGTATATGATAAAGAGCAGGAATGCGAGGAGCAAAAGGGATGAGAAAATATACTATTGTACCTGTACCAACGAGAATCCTGACACATCATGACGACATCTGTGATGCCATTTTAGAATTTGGCGCCAGTAATATAGGAAACGGGGATGTTGTCTGTGTAGCAGAAAGCGTCGTGGCAATTACGCAGGGAATGGCTATGCGCTGCGAAGAATTTAATCCTGGCTTTCTCGCAAAAGTACTTTGCAGACTTTTTCCATCAAAGGGCAGCATAAGCAACTGGTACAGTATGCAGGCACTTATTGATGCGGAAGGAGGACCCAGAGTCCTTTTTGCAGTAATTTGCGGTTTTATCGCTAAATGTGCAGGTAAAAGCGGCACATTTTACCGTATGGCCGGGAAACAGGCTAGACTTATAGATGATGTCACTGGAACCATGCCGCCATATGACAAACATATTGTTTACGGACCTGAAAATCCTGATCTGGTGGCGGAAAAAATAATGGAGACCTGCGGTTGCTACGGAGCGGCAGTGGCCGATGTAAATGATTTAAAACGTTCGGCTGTTCTCGGGGTTTCAAAAGGTGTAGACCCTGATAAGATTGCAGAAATTTTAATTGATAATCCATTCGGGAATGGCAGTGAAAAAACGCCAATCTGCATTATTAAGGATTATTGTGAGAACTAGGGAGGAAACGGCATGATTCTTTTTCTCATTAAGCTGGTTTTGGGCATTGTTATTTTAGGAGTTCTTGTTGTTGCTATTTATATTGCAAAGCAGGGGGATGCCAAAATAGAACTTAAAACCACAGAGAGAACGAAAGTAGGAAAAACTGCGGAAAAAGAAGATCGCATTGATTTCTCGCTGGATATTCCGTATGTCAACAACGGCACGCAGGAAGGGACAATCTTAGATGCCTATTTGCGTATTTACCTTCCAGAAGAACAATATGATGGAATTTTGCTGCGCAGCAAGGTAAATTTAAAAGACGTATTGCGTGGGGACGATTATTTTGAGGCAGTGTTGGTTCCTGCAGGAGCTGGGAAAACTATGGTTCTGCGCTTTGAAGCTTATGCGAGAAATGGAAAAAATATTAAGGAAGCACTTTCCGCAATGCCGGACGTAGATGTGGCTCTTTTTGCTGATTGCCGCGGCAGGGGGAAATTGTATACTGTAAAAGAAATATTCACCATTTCTGCTACGGAGATGCGGAATCTTCTAGAAGATAAAGAAAGCGCAGTACAATAAAAATAGGAATAGGCTTAATAAGGAAAAATAAAAGGCTTTCAGAGTTTCTCTGAAAGCCTTTATCTTTCTGGTGGCCCCGGCAGGATTCGAACCTGCGACCTTTTGATTCGTAGTCAAACGCTCTATCCAGCTGAGCTACGGAGTCGTCGGCCGCTTGTTTAAGCGACAATGACATTATAGCTAAGATTATTTTCTTTGTCAATATTAAAGCTACTTTTTATGTGCACCTGCTGTATTTACAGCAGGTGTTGTTTATCAGTAAATTCACAGTAGATGAAAAGAATGAGGGCAATTATAAAAAAGATAAGACTGCTGGACTGGGCAGATGTAAGTCTGAATAGAAATGGTTCCGTATAGTCACCGCGTAAAAATTCAAGGACAAAGCGCAGTATTGAATAAAGCATGGCATAAAGGCAGATAACCTGACCTCTGGCGTGATTTGTGCAACGGAAAATAAGGAGTATTACAAAAAGCACTACGTCAAGCTGTCCTTCAAATACCTCAGCAGGCCAGAGAGGTACGGAACCATATGTTTTATAAGCAAGAGTCCCTTCTGGATAGATAATCCCGAAATTACCGCCCGTCGGTGTACCAAAAGCATCGCCGTTTAAAAGATTAGCGATGCGTCCAATGGCCTGTCCGATTAGAATTGACGGGCAGACAATATCTCCGAATTCAACCCAGTCAATATTATGGAATTTGCAATAAATTATACCAGAAACGACACCGAAAATGATACCGCCTTGAACAGCCATACCGCCCTGCCAGACGAAAGGTATTTCCGAAAGATGGTGGCTGTAGTAGTCCCAGTCAAAAAAGAAAACATCCCATAATCTTCCGCCGATAAGCCCAGCGAAACCTCCATATATTCCTATATCTATTACATGCTGCTGCCAGCGGCCATCCTGTTTTGCGAGGAAATAGGCGGTACCTGTAGCAAGAAATATTGACGCACAAAGTACCAGTCCGTACATGCGAACTGGAAAACCACCGACAAAAAATAAATACTGATGCATGTATACCTCCTTAAAATCTCTTAAGCCTTATTTTAGCACACACGGAGGAATCTTAACACAGCATTGTATTATTACTATAACAATTTCTTGAACGAAAATTGCAAGTGCAAGTTGAACACATCCGTGTAAAAGTTTAATAGAGTCC
>JAJQDY010000012.1 GCA_021201965.1 Phascolarctobacterium sp. | reverse complement strand
TTGACCCTGCCAAATGGCTCTGCTGTTGGGTAATCAAGCCCAGCTAAGCTGGACTATATTAAACTTTTACACGGATGCGTTCAACTTGCACTTGCAATTTTCTGTCCTGAAATAAGCAGACTGCAAGTGCCGCATATAAGTCCGATATAAAAGGCACAGCGCAGAGGGATGTAAAAAAATGCCGTTATTCCATCAAGAACAAAATGCAACATTTTACGCGTACTAAATTTAGACTTTCCCACAAAATGCGGCAGTGTAATAAATTCAATCGTAGTTACTTTAAAACCAAGCGTATTCACCAGTCCTCGTATAAAACGAGTCCTTTCACGGTAAAGCTTAAACGCATCTACCGCTTTTCGATCCATAAGGCGAAAATCAGATCCTCCTGGCGTAATTTTTACTTTTAACATAGTATTGATTATTTCGTAGTACATGGAAGATGAATAGCGCTTAAAAAATTTGCTTTCTTCATAGCTAGACTCTTTGTCTGAACAATATCATGCCCATCCTTCCAAAGATCAAGCATTTTAGGTATTAATTCCGGAGGATGTTGCAAATCTCCATCCATGGTGATTACGACATCGCCATCAGCATTATCAAGTCCACAGGTCAAAGCCATCTGATGTCCGTAATTTCTAGAAAGCAGATAGGCCTCCACTCTTTCATCATTATCGGCTAGTTCAGCTAGAATAAGCGCACTATCATCTGTAGATCCATCATCAATAAAAATCAGAACATAGTCACAATGCTCTACAGCCATGGTATCAGTTATTCGTTTGTAAAATTCATACAGATTTTCCTATTCGTTATAAACAGGAACTACAATAGAGATTTTTTTGCATCAAATTTCACCATTACACCGTAATAAATAATACATAACAATCAAATAAAAAAGGCTGTCGTAATAAGGCAGCCTGATTTATTATTGAGTGATCAATAAGCCGAGTTCTGTTCCGCAAAGCGGCGATAATCATTTATCTAGACTTACAGTCACCTGTAAGTTCAAGCGACGCAACCCGGGAGATTCAGCGGGCAACATCATTTCTCCCCTATTTGGTCTTGCTCCGGATGGGGTTTACCTAGCCAACCGGTTACCCGACTGCTGGTGCGCTCTTACCGCACCGTTCCACCCTTACCTGCCGCAGCAGGCGGTACACATTTCTATGGCACTTTCCCTGAGGTCACCCTCGCCGGACGTTATCCGGCATCCTGCCCTATGGAGCTCGGACTTTCCTCACCTGATTTAAAACCAGCCGCGATTATCTTTCACACTCACTTCACTAACTCTACCATATCAGGCACCATTAGTCAACCATATAAAGGCTTTCTTAAACAATGTAACATACGTTATACGATTTTACGTTTTACCGTATCGTGAATACTGAGACTGCGAATGGATACATTGACATTTTTTACATGCATGGCTGTCATATACTCTACTTTTTCCTTTATTTTAGCCTGCAGCTGTTTTGTTATATTAAAAATCTGTACGCCATAACATAAAATAACTTCTATAGCGATGACAATACCCTTACTATTATCACTACGGCGGCGCACCCTTATACCAGTTACCTTGTCCACGCTCTGCGCTTTTCCAGCGATAATTTTTATGATATCCTCAATGACAGTATCAGCAATTAAAAGCTTTCCATAAAAACTGAAAGTCGGCCTTACTATGGATCTGTCCGCATCTTTCTTATGCCGTCTCTTGGTTGAAAAAATGTTATAAGGCAAATTGGCAAAATATCCAGTAAAATGCGGTTTCAGCTCTACTGATGGAACGGGTACTATGTGTTTTCCGCCATGCAATCTGGCATAGCGGGCACGTTTAATTTCCGACTTGTTAGCCACCTGGTTTATATAAACTGTTTTCACCGGAGCATTAAGTCCAAGTCTGACCGCAATTTTAGAAACCATATTGTCAGAAGTCCCAATAACCAACAGTCTCCTGATATTATTCTCTGCAAGCGCTTCGCGCATGATTCTGGCATGCTCATCATCCGTAAATATGGCACGCTTGACAGCTTGGATTCTGTTGTCTTCGTTCTTAGCAGAAGTACCGGCCAGAATTTTAGTGCCTTTAATGAGCAGTCCGTCGTCAATTATAGCATCACAATTATTGTCAAAAGCCACGCCAATAGCTCTGTGGCTCTTTCCTGTACCGCTTGGCCCAACAAATGCAACTACTTCCACTTAAAACACGTTCCCTTCTCTGCTTCATTTCCAGGCATAATTTATAACACCTGCGGTATTACTGTAGTGAACCTGAAAAATGCCAAGGCTTTCCGGATACCTGTCCGAAATGCCATGAAAATCACTGCCCCCGCTGATTAAAATATTTTTCTTCCTGGCAAACTGCAGCCAATGTTTTTGTGATTCTTCATCAGCACTGGGATGGTAAACTTCAAGTCCATCAAAAGGGAATTTTGTTATCAGCATCTCTGCAAAATCAACATTGGGAAGTTCATTAGGATGAGCCAGAACAGCAATTCCTTTTGCAGAATGAATAAGCTTTATAGCTTCCTCAGGGTTTAATCTAGGCTGAGCCACATACGCAGGCCCTCCCCTGCGTAACAACACATCAAAAGCTTCCTGTACCGTAGAAAAATATCCTTTGGCTACCAGCGCTTTGGCCACATGTGGTCTGCCTACCGCCCTATTTATCGGATCACATTCCCCAGCAGTAACTTCATAGCCTAGAAGGTTGAGCTTTTTAAGTATTTTCAGTAGCCGCTCTTCCCTGGCTTTACGCAGATCCACCATTTTATCATGCAGAAGCGTACAGCCCGTGTCCACATGATATCCCAGAATATGAATACTCGCACCGTCAAACTGTGTTCCCAGTTCCACTCCGGCAATAACCTTTACCTTAGTTCCCTCTGCAGCCAGTAACGCAGGTGCAACTCCCTCCCATAAATCATGGTCGGTAACGGATATAACACGAACGTTTTTACTTTCCGCTTCAGATACCAACTGTGCGGGAGTGTACAGTCCGTCAGAAAAAGTACTATGTATGTGAAGATCAACCAACATTCAAATCCGCTCTGCCAGCCTTACCAGAGTCATTACTCCAAAACCGGTACCGCCCTTAACCGTAAATCCGGCAGTTTTTTCAGCAGTTGAAGTCCCGGCGATATCAAGATGTGCCCATTCTACGCCCTCATCCACGAATGCACCGATAAAAAGTCCCCCCGTAATGCATCCTGCTTCCCGGCCCGTACTGTTGACAAGATCAGCAATCTCACCTTTAATGGCTTTTTTGCATTCTGGAAGCGAAGGCATATGCCAATAGCTTTCTCCTGCCATTTTCCCAGCTATTTTTATGGTATCCGCTAAAGAATCGTTATTAGAAATTATGCATGCAGTTTCTTTTCCCAATGCAATAATTGCAGCCCCCGTTAATGTAGCTATATCAATTACTCTTTTTACTCCGTGCCGGCAGGCATACCACACGGCATCCGCAAGTACCATCCGACCTTCGGCATCTGTTGAAACAACCTCTATCGTTTTACCGCTGGCAGAAGTAACAATATCCCCCGGCCGTTGGGCAGTGCCTCCGGGCATATTCTCCGCACAGGCAAGTATACCTATTATATTGCACGGCAATTTCAATTTCGCAATTACTGAAAGAGCACTTAAAACTACCCCTGCTCCAGTCATGTCATCTTTCATTTCGCCCATATTTGCAGAAGGTTTAATGGAAATACCTCCGCTGTCAAAAGTAATGCCTTTACCTACATAAGCCGTAAAAGGAGCATCACCGGCACCGTTATATTTTAAAATTATCATATAGGGCGCATTATTACTTCCCTGCCCTACAGCAAGAATAGCTCCCATTTTTTTATCTGCCAAATAGTTCCTGTCAAGGATCTCTATTTCAAGACCATTTTCGGCAGCAGCTTTTGCTGCCTCGTTAGCCATAACTTCAGGTGTCACGGCATTGCCGGGACGGTTGGCCAGGGTCCTGGCGTAGGATACTCCGGATGCGATTATTTCTGCCCTGCCTATTGTCTGTACGGCCTCATTTACGGTACTGACAACAGTAACGGAACATCCAGCTATCTTCTTAGCATCACTTTTATATTCCGTAAATTTATATGCTCCAAGATATAATCCTTCAGCAAGAGCCTGCAGATAGTGAGCTCTTTCATTGTTAAGCAGTATGGGCGCTGCAAGGACGGCTTTGGAAATTTTCTGTCTCTGCAGCTCTCTTGATACGACTCCTGCTGCTTTTCTGAAATTATTAGGTTTACACTCATTTCCGCAGCCGCAGCCAACGATAACAATCAGCTGTAATTTACCATCAGAATCGACAACCAGGGAACGTAATTCGCACGGTTCAAAAATATCATCATGCAGGGCTAAATAGGCACTCACCGTTTTACCTATATTCTGGGGAAGCAAAAGTTTTTCGATTGCCGGAACGCATTCCTTACACAGCATGATAACTATGGCATCCGCATGTCTGTAATCCGCCTCATTCATATTGACAGCATTGCATTTTATACCGTTAACAAACATCATTTATCCCTTCTTACCTAAATTCCACGGCATTTGTAAAAGACTCCAGGAAGGACAAACCGCTGGAACGATTTAAATTCAGATCACTTACTACTACTTTCATTGGTCTGTGGCGCTGTCCGCCCTCATAATAACTCCCCAGGGAATGGATGATATAAGGCATATCCCCTGATTGCCCTAAATACATAGCCACATGTCCATCCATGAAAAGACAGGCGCCTGGTTTAAGATTTTTTATAATCTCATCGCGTTTCTCACTGCCTAATCCGGCAAAACTGTAATGTATACCTGACGACGTTTCCTGCTCGTTAGCATTGTGCGGCAGATATATTCCCACCGTACGATAAACATTATAAATAAGGCTGGAACAGTCAACGCCGCTTTTCAGTCCTCCCCAGCCATAAGGAGTATCATAAAACTTAAAAGCAGCAGCTATTAAATTATTTGACGTATAAGGAAGATATCCCACATACAGATTGGCAGGATTTTTCTTCACAAGAACCCTTACTTTACTCAGTTTGCCATTTTTACCCCGCACCGGAGCAGTTGCAAAATACGTATCGCTCTGCTCACCTTCCAGCGGCAGTTTTGCTCCCTGCTGGTATTCTACAATTTCACCTGAAGTTTTGATTGTAATATTTTTACCAGTAACTACCAGAAAACGCTTTGGAGAAACATACTGCATCCAGGTATTTTTATCCGTAAAAGCGATATCATATTTACTAACCCATCCTATATAATTAACAGTCTGCACATAATAAAAATATCCATTGGTACTGGTGTGAAAAACGGCTATCGGCTCCGCCGGATCAATTGTCGTTTCCTGTAATATGTCAAAGTCCTGGTCCGAGGGGAAATGAAAAAGTCCCTCGCCTGTAGGCAGATTACGCAAATTACAACGTCTTACCGTAACAGCATACTGTACTTTTACTTCACTCGGAATGGCATCCACATTGGTCTGCGTACGTATGATGTTTTTATAATTATCGCTCACCCTATTGCCATGTAAATATAAATCGTCATTTAAAACTTCATAATTTGAAATTTTCGCTTTTATGGAAACTCCGCTGACTGTTTTGGGATAACTAGCTAAATCGACAACCGTAGGCGAAACAGTGCAAATTTTCCTATTGAAATCAGCCACCTGGAACTTATCCATAATAACGTCGTTACCATTCTTATTATTAGTTTGCCAATACTCTGCGGTTACAAATTTAGAAAAATTAGTTATTCCGGCCTGAGCAATAACAGGCACAAACACTAGATAACAGACCAGCAGGCACAGCGACAGCAATTTGGACAGCAAATCAGCCAGCTCCTTCTATAATGATTACTATCTATCATTATAACATATAAAAATCCTAGGGGTAACGAAAAATTCAGGGCCGATTGCAAAATGAAGTTGAACAGTTAAAAAATCCATAGCGATTGAATCCGTGGTAGAATA
>JAJQDY010000065.1 GCA_021201965.1 Phascolarctobacterium sp. | reverse complement strand
ACCTTTGGCGACAAAAAAATCAACGGCAAAAACAATCCTTCTTTCATCCTGACGGCGAACAATGCGGGGCCGGGGGGGGAATCCTTCAAGCGGGAGATGACCCTTGCCGAATGGGACAGGGTTGTCTATGGCATCGACTGCAAACTTTTCCTTGCGGAATGGCAGGAAAATGGCGGCGGCGTGTCGAAAGCCGTAAAGGATAAATGGGAACTCAAGATAGCCCTTGCCGATGACACGGAAAGGGTATATTCCGGGGAAACGCCCCTTCTGGAAGACCTTAAGAACCTCTTCCTGAAGGGTACCCTCCTGAAGGAAAGGGAACCAAATGGTAAATATGGAAGATTTTTTCGAGTGGTACGTGAAGAACCAGCAGAAGCTGGAAATAATGATGGACGCTGACGACATGCGGGAAATACGCGATTTCATTACGGAAAATCCCGACATGAAGATCTACTACTGGTACAGGATGTGGAGCGCGGAAGCGGACACCAGCGAAATGAACTGAGGTGTAAAAATGAAGGTAATTCTCGTTAACGGCAGCCCCCATAAGGACGGCTGCACCAATGCGGCGCTTTCCGCAGTGTCCGCGGAACTTGAAAAAGAAAATATCGAAACGGAAATCTTCTGGATAGGCGCAAAGCCCGTCGGCGGCTGCATGGCCTGCGGCGGCTGTGCCAAAACGGGGAAATGCGTCCTTGGCGGCGTGGTGGCCGATTTCTGCGAAAAGGCGGCGGAGGCTGACGGCTTCATCTTCGGCAGCCCCGTGCACTATGCGGGGATCGCAGGGAACATGAAGGGCTTCTTGGACCGCGTCTTTTTCAGCGGCCCGAGCGGGAACGGAAGGATTTTCCGCCTGAAGCCAGCGGCTGCGGTGGTATCGGCGCGGCGCGCGGGGACCACGGCAACATTCGATGAAATAAATAAATATTTCACCATTGCGGAAATGTACGTCGTCTCCTCGCGCTACTGGAACATGGTCCACGGCTTCACGGCGGAGGACGTGAAAAAGGATGCCGAAGGGCTCTACACCATGCGCATCCTGGCGCGGAACATGGCCTGGCTCTTAAAATCCATAAAGGCGGCAAATGTGCCGCCCCCTGAAACGGAAGATCCCGTCATGACGAACTTCATAAGGTGAGCTTAAAATGCGGCCCCTTCTTATGAAGGGGCCTTTTTCATGCATCTTTTTTAAAATGACAGATATTGTCCATGTGATTTTATATAATATAGTGGCCGACCTCGGAAAAGGGATTAAAAGGCAATCTTTTTCTTAACGGATTAAAAATAAAATGAGCGAAAGAAAATGGCTAAGGAAACGGAAGAAAAGAAGACTTTGAGAACGATTGAGATGAAATGGATAGGCAAGATATCGGCGAAGCCCGACTATGTGGAGATCCTGCTTTACGTGGACTCCTTCGGGAAAAAGTATGACGAGGTCTTTGAGGAGGCCGGGAAGAACATCCAGAAGCTCATAAAGGCAGTCGAAGGGACGAGCTTTAAGAAGACCGACCTTAAGACCAGGGATTTCGAGCTGGAGACGGTATACGACACTGTTGCGAAAGAGGTTTACAAGACAAAGAAGGTGGACGGCAAGAACAAACGGGAAAAGGAAACCAAGTATGAAAAGGTGTTTAAGGGCTATAAGTTAAAACACCGCATGAGGTTCAATTTCGACTTTGACATGAAGAATCTGGCGAAGGTGCTCTCCGCCTTCAGCGAATGCAAGGCCAAGCCCGAAATGGGAATAGCCTTTACCGTAAAGGATAAGGATGCCTTAAACGAGGAGCTTCTGGCCAAGGCGTCAAAGGACGCCAAAAAGTGCGCGGAAACCATCATCACCACCGCCGGCGCGAAGCTCGGGAAACTTTTAAAGGTCGATTACAACTGGCCCAAACACGCCTACTGCTCAAGGACTAGGTTCGACAGGCGCGTCAGCTACAGCATGGCCTGTATGGCCGCACCCAATGAGAAGGGCGCAAGTTTCGATATCGAGCCCGACGAAATCAAGGTCAGCGATTCGGCAAACTTCACCTGGGAAATCGAATAACGCATGGGGAACGCCCCTTCCTTTACAGGGAAGGGGCTTTTCTTATGCCATTTCCCGTTTAAATGTAGCCGCACTTTCTTTTTGTTTGAAAACCCGTGGAAAAAATGCGGTTTTTTGTGAAAAAAATGCTTGTTGAGAATTGTTTTCTATATTATAATAACATTGTAATATGGATTTGTATGGCCTTGGAGGTGCTGATTTAATGAGCAAGAGGAATAAGAGCACGAGAATACTCCTGAGCATCCTGCTGTGCGGGTGCATGGCGAACTACGCCAGTGCGCAGACGTATACCTTTGATACCTATACCGTGGAAGACGGTACGGCTTCCTGTACCTATACGGATGCGGAAGGCGTCGAGCATACCATTACCTATAAGACTGTTACTGCGGCCAAAAATGATCAGGCTGAGAGCACTTCCTATGAGACAAGCTACAGCAATGAAGGTGCGGAGACATACTACTCGGGAGACGACGGGACAACTGTCGGCAATTCCTGGACATATGACATCTACGACACTGATGTGACATTTGAGGTTAACTATAGCTACAACGAGACGCTCGTGACCGAAGGCGGCACTACATATACTGATGAAACGAAGGGAATATCCTACATCGACGGTACCGATGAGTACGGGAACTATGACTGTGGTGGTGGTCCATTATCGGCACCTTTGTGAACATGGGCTTAGTGAATCACGGTACTGGTAATGATGCTGGTAATAACCCAGATTATATATCGGGATCCATCTATAACTCTTGGAAAAATCCGTAATCGAAAATATAACCGCCGGCTTCCTGGTGGATGGCGACAATATGACTGAAGAGGAGAAAGAGCACGAAACTACAGGTAAGGAACTCGGCGGCGCCATCTATAACTACAGCAACAGCAATGGTACAACCACCATCGGCAATATCACGGGTACCTATTTCATAGAGAACGAAGCAGGCGTGTTAGATAGTGAAAACAATGGCTACGGCGGGGCCATTTTCAACTACTATGGCGGCATCGGCACCATTTCCGACAGCTACTTCCTGGAAAACAAGGCCAATGGCGGCCAGGGCGGCGCCATCTATAACTATGTTGGAACCGTCGGCAGTTTAGATGAAGACGGCAATGTCACCACGGGCATTTCCGGCAGCTATTTTGTAGAAAATACGGCGACAATCTAGGGCGGCGCCATCTATAGCTTTAACGGGACCAGGATCGGTGACATTACGGACAGTTACTTCATAAGGAACAAAGCCGGAATGGAGTGGGAGTCAGGCGTTTCGGGCGGTGCCATTTACAGTTCCTTGTGGAGCAGTATCGGCGATATCACGGGTAGCTATTTTATAGAAAATGAGAGCGGTGTTTCTGCCGGTGCAATATTGAATCAGAATAGCACCATCGGCGAAATTAAGGAGAGCTATTTCATAGAAAATACGGCCGGCGCCCATGGCGGTGCAATTATGAACTGGACCTATTCCGATGGAGCGGCTGACAGTACCATAGGCGACATTACGGACAGCTATTTCATCGGGAACACGTCAGGATCCGCGGACGGCGCCATTTACAATTACACCGACAGTGGAGCGGATGTTATCATCAGCAAAATAGGAGACATTTCCGGCAGCTACTTTATAGAAAATAAATCCTCAGGATCCGCAGGCGGTGCCATTTATAACGTCCGCAGCATCATAGGCAGTTTTGATGATGACTGTAATTTAACGGACGGCATTACGGGCAGCTCTTTCATGGGAAACAAATCCGCTACCAGCGGCGGCGCCATCTATAACTGTGGCACCAACGATAGAAGTAGCTCTGATAACGACTTCGGGATCGGGAATATTACAGACAGCGATTTTGAAAACAATACGGCAGCTGCAGAGGGCGGAGCCATAAATAGCGTCTGCGGCAATATCGGCAATATCGAAAACAGTACTTTCGGCGGGAATACGGCTACATACGGCGGCGCCATTATCAACTACTACTATTCAGCCATCGGCGATATCACGGGCAGCAGTTTCATCGGGAACACGGCGACCGCTGAAGAGGGCGGTGCCATCCATAACTGCACGGGCAGCACCATCGGCGCGACATCACGGACAGCAGCTTTAAGAATAACTTCGCCGTCCAGTATTGCGGCTCCATTTTCAACGACAGCACCATAAACAGCATAAGCGGGGTATCATTCAGCGGCAATTCCGCAACTTCAGCTGACGGGAACGCGGCAGGCGGCGCTTTCTATAATGAAGGCGCCTTAACCGTGAATGCAATGTATATAGAAAATAACCACGCCGAATCTTCAGGCGATACGGCCTACGGCGGCGCAATTTATGTCGATAATGACGGTGAGGGCAGCACCATTAACGTAACGGGAAATATTACGGGCAACTACGCCGTTGCGTCTTCCGGCGATGCCAGGGGCGGCGCCATCTATACGTCGGGTGACGTAAACGTCACTGCTGACGGCACGGATATTTCCATCAGCGTGAACTATACGGAAGGATCGGACGGCATGGATGATAATGCCATCTATCTCAACACTGCGGACGGCACGGTGACTTTCGACATTTCCAATAACGGTTCCGTAACAATGGAGGACAACATCCGCGGCGAGGACGGCTACAGCGCTAGCATAACGGGCGACGGCACAGGCAGCAGCACCTTCTATCTCCTAAACGATGCCTACGGCGCCAGACTCAGTGCGGGCAATGTCACCATAGATACGGTAAATAACGAAGTACATGAATATGCACTGAAATCCTTCACCCTGACGGGCGATGTCAGTATTGCTGCTGACGTCGACCTTAAGAACCAGGAGATGGACAGCTTCACGGCGGAAAGCTACGGCAGCCACCAGGGGACGCCGGATATTTCTGATGTGAACGTCATCAGCGACACCGCTGGCGACACCATAAAGATCCCCTTTGCGAAGGACGGCCTCAAGGATTATGTCACCGCTTCCGCAACGGAAAACCAGAGCGCTATCTTCAAATACGGCGTTGAATACGGTGATGAAAGCGACGGAGGGTACATTGAGGTAACCAAGACCGGCGTGAACCCCGAGGTAATGGTTGCGTCCGTTGCCAAGATGGGTGCCTGCGGCGCCGCATCAATGGTATATGGCTACGCCTTCGAGCATTCGGAATACTACATGAACCAGCCATATAAGGCAAGGTTTGAAAATGCGGGTGCGGAAGATGCGGATGAAGGCGAATACCGCATCCGCAAGGAAAGCAGTCTGACGGAGCGGGGAGTATGGGTAAGGCTCTTCTCCTCCTTTGGGGCGATTCCCTTCAGCGGCAGTTTCACGGTAAAGGATAAATACTACGGCATGCTCCTCGGCGCGGGCAGCGACCTTAAGGACCTCGGCGGCGGCTGGGCTTCGGTGCTCACCGGCTACGTCGGTTACCAGGGAGTGCACCAGGAATATGACGGCAACAGCATCAGGCAGGATGACGGCATAATCGGCGTTACGGGAAGCTTCTATAAGAATAACTTCTTTACGGCGGTATCCGTTGCGGGATCCCTGACCACCGCCGACGGGCGCACCGGATACGGGCGCGAAAAGACCCACCTTTACACTTACGGCCTTGCCGCCAAGGCAGGCTGGAACCTGGACTATGCTGACGGGAAATATTCAATCTTCCTGAGCTTCATGGCATCCTACACCAATGTCGGTGCAGATGATTACACCAACGCGGTGGGCGTCAGGGTTGACCCAGATGCCATACATGCAATCCAGCTGAACCTGAACATTAAGTGGATCATAAACTGCAGGAACGGCCTGAGGCCCTATCTCACTGTGGGCGAAGTCTGGACCGTGGGCGAGAGCATGGGTGTCAGTGCCGACGGCTATAAGCTTGACGATTTCTCATCCTTAAAGCTATACATCGAATACGGCCTCGGCGTGTAGAATAGGTGGAACGGTACCGGCGACGGCTACCTGCAGGTGCTTGGACATGCGGTCGGCAGGTGCGGCGTGCTCTTTAACCTTAGGCTCCGCTGTAACTTCTGATAAATTTTTAAGGTACGGCTGCCGGATTCCGGCGGCCGTAATTTTTTTTGCAGGTATTTTCCTTCCAGCGTTGAATCTAACCTTAAGAATGGAGGCGGTAAAAATGATGAAAAAAAATAGTGTTTGTGCTGCTCCTCTGCTTCTGCGCGACAAGCTGTGCCTACGCCTGCGGCGGCGGGTACCGCGGGGACCGCGGTCAAGGCTATTACCAGGGACGCTACTGCCGCAGCTACTGGAAGTAAGACGGAAATTCCCCGTCCCAGGGG
>JAJQDY010000027.1 GCA_021201965.1 Phascolarctobacterium sp. | reverse complement strand
GGTTTTGTGTGTGAACTCTATTCTACCACGGATTCAATCGCTATGGATTTTTTAACTGTTCAACTTCATTTTACAATCGGCCATTAAATAATATCCGTCTGAATAAACAAAAATCCCTCTCTGCTGAAAATAATCAACAGAGAGGGATATATTATTTGCCTAACCATACCGGTTATTTCTTCTTCATCCAGCTCATCATATTACGTAGTTTGGCGCCGACTTTTTCAATGGGATGCTGTGCGGCCCTGCGGCGCATAGCACTGAACTGCGGGCGGTTAGCTTGGTTTTCCAAAAGCCATTTTTTCGCAAAAGTGCCGTCCTGAATCTCCACCAGAATTTTCTTCATTTCAGCCCTAGTGGCATCAGTAATAATCCGGCTACCAGTCGTATAGTCACCATACTCCGCCGTATCAGAAACAGAATGACGCATTTTTGCCATGCCTCCTTCATACATGAGATCAACTACAAGTTTCATCTCATGGAAACATTCAAAATAAGCGCTTTCTGGTGTATAGCCTGCTTCAACTAGGGTTTCATAGCCTGCAGTCATAAGTGCCGTAATACCGCCACAGAGAACTGCCTGCTCGCCAAAGATGTCCGTTTCGGTTTCTTCTCGGAAAGTGGTGTCAAGAACTCCGGCGCGTGTGCAGCCGATTCCCTTCGCATAGGCAAGGCATATATCATAAGCCTTCCCCGAGGCATCCTGGTGCACGGCAACCAAGCAGGGAACGCCGGCCCCTTCAGTAAATATGCGGCGCACTAAATGCCCAGGTCCTTTGGGGGCAACCATGAATACGTCCACATCAGGGGGTGGAATAATCTGCCCGAAATGAATGTTAAATCCGTGGGCAAAGGCTAGGGTGGAGCCGGATTTCAGGTTCGGCCCGATGTCATTTTTATAAGTCGCTGCCTGCTTTTCATCAGGAATAAGCATCATGACCACATCAGCTGTTTTAGCGGCATCTGCTGCAGTCATGACCTTAAGTCCTTCTGCCTCTGCCTTTGGCCATGATTTGGACCCTTTATACAGTCCGACTACTACATTAACTCCGCTTTCCTTGAGGTTAAGGGCATGAGCGTGACCCTGACTGCCATACCCGATAATAGCCACGGTCTTTCCTGCCAGCATCTCCAGGTTAGCATCCTGATCGTAATAAATTTTTACCATTTTAACACCTCTTTCTCTTTTTTTAGATTATTTTATATCAATTAATATAAACCTTATTCAGCAGGAACTTGTCCTGTGCGCTTTCACAAAATCATCCAGTACAGCACCAGGCGCCACCATAGGTTCAACCAAGTCATCCTGATTGACTACGGCCTCAATTACAAACGGTTTTTCAGATGCAGCTGCTTCTTTTAAAGCTTCCTTAAACTCCTCACGGGTCATTGCCCGCCTGCCGTCGGCACCACAGGATTTTGCAAATCCCGTGAAACCAAATTCCGTGAGCAGTGTTGCGGAATATCTTCCATTGTAAAAAAGTTCCTGCCATTGCTTTACCATACCCAAACAACTGTTGTTTATGACAATACTGATTAAGTGGACTTTTTCACGGGCAGCCGTATAGAGTTCCATTCCAGTCATTTTAAAGCCACCATCGCCGCAGATTTCTATAACCTGGGTTTCAGGTTTTGCCAGAGCCGCACCTAAAGAAGCAGGTAAGCCGAATCCCATGGTCCCACAACCGCCAGATGTTATATGCTGCCGGGGATTGTCTACTTTCAAATACTGGGCTGCCCACATCTGGTTTTGTCCTACGTCGGTTATATATATCACATCTCTGCCTGCAAAAAAGCAATTCACCTCTTCAATAAGCCATGGTGCCGTCAGCCGCCCTGTCTCCAACAAAGAGCGGTCTTCTTCCGCGTCCCATTTCTTAATTTTCTTCCGCCAGATTGGATGTTTAGTTTTTTGAAGCAGCGGCAACAAATCTTTTAACGTAGCTTTGACGTCGCCGACCAAAAAAATATGAGCTGAAACATTTTTATCAAGCTCGGACGGATCAATATCCAGCTGGATAATTGTTTTCTCCCCTGCATAACGCTGGCGATCTCCTGTTACCCGATCGCTGAATCTGCTTCCAGCTACAATCAGGGTATCGGCGTTGGCAACGGCCATATTTGCAGCAATGTGTCCGTGCATGCCCGTAAGGCCTAAAGACCTTTCCTCAGACGCTGGGAATACTCCCAGCCCCATAAGCGTACTTACTACCGGCATGTCAAGTTTCTGAGCCAATTCCAGCAGCTCCGCTTCCGCGCCACTGTTTAATGCCCCGCCGCCGACCAGAAGTACTGGTCTTTCAGCCTTATTCAACACTTCCGCCGCCTGATGCAGTTTCCCTGCATCGGCCTTCAGTTCTTCTGCAACGGAATTTTTTGTTTCCTGCTCCGTCCACTCCACTTCCGCCACCTGCAGATCGCTTGGAATGTCAACAAGCACCGGTCCTGGACGACCTTCCCGCGCCAGAACAAACGCCATGCGCAATGACGTCAGCAGATCTTCCTTCTTCCGTACTAGCACATTATATTTGGTAATGGGCAACGTTACGCCAACGATATCTATTTCCTGGAAAGAATCACGGCCAAGATTATGCAGCGGAACTTGTCCTGTAATCGCTATCAGAGGAACCGAATCAAGATAAGCTGTTGCCAGCCCCGTGACAATATTAGTTCCGCCAGGTCCTGAAGTAGCAATACATACACCAGTTCTACCGCTGGCCCGTGAATATCCGTCTGCAGCATGTACGGCCCCCTGTTCATGAACCGTAAGAACATTGCGCAGCGGAGCATCATACAAGGCATCATAAAGCGGTATGACCTGTCCCCCGGGGTAGCCGAAAACCGTATCGACACCATGCTGCAACAGGACCTTGACAACGGCCTGCGCACCTGTCATTTTCATGCATTATCCTCCTTAAGCTACCGTGTTTACAGATACAATAGAAACCTGTTTTTCCAGCAGTCTTGCCACCTGCAAAGCTGCCGCATCCTCAAGCAGGATTTCCAGCTGCAAGGTATCGTCTTTGGCATCCATATGCAAAGAACGTACATGTGCACCCTGTTTAGATAACACTCGCAGTACCCTTGGTAACAAGGTTTCTTCATTTTTTCCCGTTACCAGCACTTTCTCAAACATTTTCTTTCCTCCTCAAAATTTCCACCCGGTAGATAATTTCCACATTTGCATGTTCCTTTTATTCTTATCAATATAAAAAGCCCCTGCGAATGCAGGGGCGTAAATACGCGGTACCACCCTCTCTTATAACTCAGCACCAGTCCATCAACCGGCTCAGAAATAACGCTTCTGCCGCGCATCAGGCTACTCGCTATGCTTTCGCTGACGGGTTCATGGGTGATTTACTCAATAAAACCTTCTGCCAGTTTCCACCTGCCACTAGCTCTCTGAAATCCGATCTTTTATTTTTCTTCCCAGTCATTACCTTTTCGGATCAATTTGAAATTAAACATATTATGCCTCAAAATTTTTCTTTTGTCAACAGAAAATTTTAATTTTATGCCAGTTTTTTAATATAATCTTCTATACTTCGATGAATTTCCTGCATATATTCCACTTTATTTTCTCCTAAAAACACTTTTATTTCTGCTGCCATGGCCCCTTTTGCCGGATTCAAGATATTGTCATATGCTTCTGCGTATGCTTTTCCCGTTCCAGTCCCAGGAACCAGATCTTCTGCCACTGCAGGAACCAGCCCTGCCGCTGCAGCAGCTTTTTCAAACAGTCCCCTGTCTTTTATCGCCATAAGTTTCAGGGCCGCCAACCACAAAATACTGCTCATTTTAAAGTGAGCATTGCCCTGAAGATGTTTTATGGCTTCCTCGGTTTCTTCCATGCCCAGATCGGCATTGCCGAAACTCAGTCGGTAGCCGAATTCATCAGCAACCCCGCAATGCGGCTGCAAGTCCCGTCCTTTCATATCCTGCCAATTCCCTAAAAACATTGCAGAAACTTTCACTCCGTTGCGCTGAAGTTCATTGGCAATAAGGTAATGTTCCTGTGGTGAAAGTGGTTTATCCTCTTTAAGCAGAGTCAGTTCAAAATTGATTTCCCATGGAGTGTTTTTTAAATATGAGTTATAAAGGAACTGGATGTGCATAATTGCCTCGCCATACTCCAGCACAATACGGCGCAGTTCTTCAGGTTTAAAGCTTAAAGTGCTGTCGCCGACCTTAAACTCCTTATCCAAATATGAGACTTCAATGGCCTGACGAAATTCTTCATTAAATTTATTGTATCTTTTTTCTACTTCCTCATCAGATATTTTTTCTATGCCGAGATCAATTTTTTCACTGCAGTCAATCCCAATCATGCTGTAGCCATAGAGCAAGGCTTTTACAATTTCCTCTTCCGTATGAAGGAATGCGGCAAGGGCACCGTACCCCCCTTTATATCCCGCCTCGAGTACTCCCCAAGTCGCAGTATCTACAACTTCCAAGAAATTGCGTTGTAAGGTTTCGCTATCCTTTGCGGTATATTCCACCAGCACAGGTTTAATTCTGCGGCTCGCGAAAGGTGCTGTCGCAAAAGCAGCTGCAGCTCCCAGCCAGTCGCTAAAACCCACGGTAATCCCCTTGCTACCGCAGGCCGTTGGTGCCGCCCATTTTACAAAGCGCCTCACGACCGCTGCATTATTAGAGTTCAGCGGCATAATGTCTACGCAGATTCCATCAACATCAACTGTTTTTTCCACCTTCCACATTTGGGCAAGTGGAGAAGCGACATCGCATATACAGACCAATTTTTTCCCTTCAGGTATATCGGCAAGAGCCAGCCAACCTCCCGGTATTTCACTCAGGGATTTATCTACCACATCGCCAGCAGCCTTTTTCATGGCTGCACGGGCCGTCGTCTGTTCTAATGTCATAACGTTCCCTCCATTTTTATCATACATCTGTTTTTATCACATTTACTAATATTATCTCCAAAAAACAACACTTATGCAAGCAAATCCCATCATTCCGAAAAAACTTCTGTTTGCCATAATTCGACAAATGTTTGGATATTAAATTGAGTCTTCAATTCTAACATGTCTATTTTATATGCCCATAAAATTTATATTTTTTGTGTCAGTCGAAAGCAATTTATCAATATTTTCCACAGAGTTATCAACATTTTTTTTGTATAAATTCTTTTTTACAGATATTTTTTGTATTTTTTCAATAAATTATCTGATTAAATTCAATTTACTCAAATATTATCAACATATTATTCACAAGCTGTGGATAACTTTTAATCTTTTTTCCCGTATTTACACCCCACAATATATTGAAATGGGAATTTTTTTGTACCACTAGTTGTCTTTTATATATGAACGTTTCCGTCTGTCAAGTACCTTCTTTTTAGAAAATTATAAAACTTTCCAGTTTCCACCTAAAGTTCTTTCTAAGTACGTAAATACCGCAAGTAAATTTTCAGAAAATAGAAACCGCTGCAGATTTTCCAATTGTCTCCTGCCGTTCGAAAAAAATCTCGGCTACTTTGTTTTTAACTGTCCCCAAGTGAACAGTGCAAGACTTACCCAAATCCAGCCAAATGCAAGCAAATGCGCACTGCTGAAATTTTCACCGTAAACAAATACTCCTAGTAATAAACTAATGGTCGGCGAAACATACTGCATGAAGCCCACCATCTTTAGCGGCAATAATTTTGCGCAGCCAGTAAAAAGCAGCAGTGGTGTCGACGTAACAATTCCAGCTCCCATCAATAGTACCATTATTAATGGATCCGCATCAATATAGGCACTTATGCTAACAATATTTAAATAATATACATACCATAAGGCAATCGGAGAAATAAGCAGTGTTTCCAACATAATGCTGGTCATAGCGGCAACTGGAATAATTTTTTTCAGCAAGCCGTACAAGGCGAATGTCCCAGCCAGTCCTAAGGATATCCAAGGAAAACTTCCGTTTTTGACAAGCATGATCCCTATCCCGATACAGGCACAACACACGGCTATTTTCTGCAACCCGTCCAGCCGCTCCTTTAAAAATACCATACCAAAAAGAACACTTACAATAGGATTTATATAGTATCCCATGCTAGTTTCCAGTATCCGTCCGTCTTCGACTGCCCATATAAAAATACCCCAGTTAAACGCAATGGTAATGGCAGCAGCAATCATTGCGGCACCCGTCTTTAAGGTACTGAAAACCAGATACGTTTCCATGAAAAAAACCTGCAGTTTGCCCGTAACCGCAAGAAGCAACCCGACAAATACCATTGACCAGATAAACCGACTGGCCAAAATTTCAAAAGCAGAAACCCCTAAAAGCATCTTCCAATAGACTGGCAAAATGCCCCACAAAAAATATGCACTTAGCCCGTAGAAAATTCCCAGCCTAAAATTCTTTTCCATACACCGCTCCCTAGAAGCTGATAAAGCAAAGATACCCGCACAAGGCTATGCGGGTATCTTTGCTTCCAACCGGCAACTTTCTATTCTCCCAGGCCGCGACCAG
>JAJQDY010000058.1 GCA_021201965.1 Phascolarctobacterium sp. | reverse complement strand
AACGGCCTCAGAATGAGCGCAGCAATGGTCTGTATCGGCGATACGCACCGAAAGGGCAATCAATGGATAACTTATCCGATGAGGACGTGGAACACGCTTCTGACTTGATCTGTGGACTGCCTCGTAAGGAACTTGGCTACCGTACATCGGAAGAACTCTTTGACGCTTTCCTGGATGAAATCTACACTGCGTGAGTAGCAGAGCCATTTGGCAGGGTCAAGTGGGCTTATTCCCCCTTGACCCTGCCAAATGGCTCTGCTATTGGGTAATCAAGCCCAGCTAAGCTGGACTTTATTAAACTTTTACACGGATGTGTTCAACTTGCACTTGCAATTTTCGAGTTAAATATATCTATTGGTACAAGAAGTAAAACAGCAAATATAATGACATATATGATGCCCAGTACACCGGTAACTTTCGACAAAGTTTCGCCATTGTCTTTGGTGGCATAGTATAAAGCAGCTGCTGAAGTATATCCATAACCTATAGCAGCCCCAAGTGATGACATATCTACAATCCATCCGAGAGCAGTACGACCGAAAAACTGAGCTACATAGAATATAATTAACACGAATAAAATAGCATTTCTAGATGTCCTATATTTTGCGTCCAGCTTACCAACCCATGACGGAATAACATTTTCCAGAGACATCGCATAGAGAAGTCTGCTTGAAGCCATATAAAAGCCTATGATTCCGGATAATATTACAGACGTAACTGCAAGCCCGAGAATGCCGACCCCTGCCAATCCAAGCAACTGATAAGCAGCATAGAAAGTTGGAAGTGCCATTAACACTTTCAGATTTCCAACATTATCAATATAATCAACCCATATTGCGTAGCCTTTCGGAATACATGCTGCTGTCACCGTGTTAAGCAGCACATAAACCACGGCACCAAAAATGATGGAAGTCACCATAATGCGTTTGGTTTCCTGATGCGAGAAATGGAATTCTTCTGCTGACTGGGGTACGGTATCAAAACCGACAAAAGCCCATGGTGCTACGGCAACAACGGCAAGAATTCCATCAAGTTTTCCTTCTTTCGGATAATAAACTGGTTCCAGATTGTCAATTGTTATATTGGGATTTAAGAGTGCTGCCACCACTACAACAATTACCCCGTAACAAGCAGAAATATCAGGACTGTCTGGAATATCCCGGAGAATTTCACATCTCAAATACTTAAGAAAGCAAATATGACAAGAGCAGCAAGTGCAAGTATGATTTCCCAAGCGTAAATATCGTAGCCAGCTACCGTATAATGAAATCAAACCACAAATATATTTGACAGCAAATTCCTTCCTACCAGTGCCAGTGCAGTAGCATTTAACGGCACAATGGCCAGGTATGATAATCCCAAAAACCATGTACATACAAATCCGTGGGTTTTACAAAAAGCCTTGCTAGAATGAACAAATTCGCCTCCCGAAAGTGGGAAGCGATTAATCATATAATGATAGTTATACGCAATAACGATCATTATAACTGCAGCAACAGCCATAGCAATAGCCGTGCCAAGAGGCCCTCCGCTTACCGAGAATGTATTTCCAGGCATTACAAATGCACCCCAGCCAATAATGCAACCTAAAGCTAATGATAGAACGTTAATTGGCGAAAGTTTTTTCTGCAGTTTAACTTTTGAATCCATACTTTACCTCAGAATTGTCTAAATCTATTTTATTCTTGGTATTTCACTTTTCGCAGGAAGCACAAGCCATTCGCCCATTTCTAGTTCAAATTCCATTGGATTAGCACGAGTAAGTCCAGATTCACTGGTAAAAGTCATTTCTTCAAAATATAGTTTCCCTCTGACTTCATAAAAATCTACTCGTACGTGTGCAAATCCTTTGCTCAATAAAGATGCAAATTCCAGCATTTTATCAAAATTTTTCGGTCTTGGAATTTCATAATCAGCGGGCGGATACTGACTTATTCTTTGATCCATACGTTTCCACTTAGTAGTAAATAATGTCTCCTCTTTCTGTGTGTAGAACGATCACTAACTACCCAAAGGAATTTTACTTCGCCATTAAAGCACATAAATTTATAATCATATAAATTTATATCTTCCAGATATTCTTCGGCAATAATCTTAGGAGGAATGTTTAAATAATGAAGTTCTAGCCCATTTCTAAATGCAAAATTTATCCCCAGCCAGCTTTTAAATTTTCTTCTGGCATCTTCTTTATCAAATTTTGATTTATCTGTAACTATAATATTCCAATCACAACCATGATTAGCTTTTAACGCAAATTTATCAGGTAACTTATCAAAGTCAATTTCATCAAAGTTATCCCAAACACCTAGTAATGTGACCAAATATTCTTCGCCTATTTTTTCTATTACCCATTCTCTCACAAGATACTTGTCAGCCAGCCGTGTTTTCATTGGTATACTATCGTACAATTTCAGCCACTGCATTTTTTCATTATAAGTCTTTGGATTTTCTAAATCCAGGCGTTTCCAATCATGTATATCATAATACCAGTCCGCTAAAGCACTAGCATACTGATCTGGATGCAACCCCTTATAATAGAGATATTTCATTTCACGCCTAATATCATTGTTATGATTTCCAGGTTCTCTCCAATCTATTTATTTTAGTTACATTCTGATCATTTAAAGTTTTTAATTGCTTGGCAGTATTGCGCTCCTATCGCAATGCCTTTTCTAATTTATTTATTCTTCACAAAAGCCATTTCATCGGTGTGGTTTTCTTTATTAAACTTTTTAATGTGTTGTTCATAAATATACGCCTCCCGTTTAAAAATCCTGTAACCATTTTACCCAGCCATGAAAAAATCCCCCGGAAAGCAGGACCGCTTCCGGGGGATTTTAAACATAAAAAGTCAGTACAGCGTCATGAAGACCGCGTAGATTATGCCGATGAAAATAAGCACCGGCACATAGGTCTTCGGCCGCGTGACCTTCCTGTAGCGGCCGCCCTCCATCTCCTGAGTCACCGCATAGCGCACGTCGCCCTTTTTGTTGAGGTACCTGTAATCAATCCTTTTTTCGAGTGTTTCGAAGGTCCCGAAAATATTTAGCCGCACGATGGCCTTTTCCATATCCGCCGCAGCAACAAGCCTTGCAAGTGCCGCCTCGAAACGGTCGAGGAAGTCCGCGTCTCCGACCCTCGCCTGGTGAGCGAAAAACCTTATTGAGACGTCAAGGAGCCCGCTAGCGTCGCTTACACGGATAAAGGGAAATTCATCCGCAATCCTGTCCGCTTCCGCGTCAAGCTTCTGCCGGTCCATGTTCTTAAATGCTTCCGTATCTCCTTTCGGCGTAAGGAGCATTTCCCCCGCAAGGGAGAGCACGTTGTCGCCGAATCTGTGCTTCAGTATTTCACTGCTTATCATCTATTTCCGCCATCACTTCTTTTATTTCGCTGCGCAGCTCGCTGGTCGCGTAATCAGCCTCATGCTCCGCGTCGCGCAGTCCCGCCTTGATATTGGCCTTTACTTCCTGGATTTCGGGCGGGATTTCCTTTGTGGCTTCTTCCGCCGCTTCCTCATTTACCAGATGGGCGATGCTCGCTTCTCCCTGGTGCGCGAATTCGCCTATGTCAGGGGTGCTTTCCTTTACCTCTGCGTCAGTCACGGCGCTGTCCGCCGCAATCTCAGCTGGATCGTCATGCTTAAATTCTCCCATGTCGCGGAGTTCCTTTATTTCCCCGATCTTTCCTTCAAGCTCCGAGGCCTTTTCGCCCTTCAGCTCCTTCACTTCGTTCTCCACTTCCGTAAGGCGCTTGTCTGTCTCGACCTCGTCAACGGCAAGGTGGTCATTCAGCTGCTGGGTCTCTGCCATTGCCTTTTCCTTGTCGCCCTCTTCGGCCAGGTTCTTCATGATTGCCAACACTATGAATGCTATTACCGGGCTTATGACCATGGCAATAATCGCCCAAACAAAGGAGCTCCTCCCCCTCTGCTGTGCCCAATAGCCCGCGCCTATGCAGCATGCTACCCAGATTATCATCGCTAACATAATCAAGCCCCCTATTCCTCTATGGTTACTTCCGTACCCCTTTTAATGTATTTCACGAGATCGCTGATGTCGTCATTATTGAGGCGCACGCCGCCGGCCGTCGCCATCTTGCCTATGATGTCCGTCTTGCTGGTACCCATTATCCCTATGCCGTCCCATCTGCCGCGGCTTAATGAGTGGGTGTCGAGGCTTATGTACCATGGCCCGTATCCCCCGCGCACGCGGCCCATGCCGTCGCCGAAATCATAGCTCCAACCCGTTGCGTCGGCAATGTCATCCACGGGGAACGTCCCCGTCGGGGTCCTGTGGTCGCCCTTTACTTCCTTCTGCCCGGGGTTCTGCCCTATGGCGCACCTGTATTCCATGACCGCCTTCCCATTGTCCATAAGGAAGACCGTGAAGGTCCCCTTCTTTATAAGGACGGAATAGCTGTGCTCCTTGGGATCCCCCGGGGTTTCATCGCCTGGCTTTGCCTCAGGCGCCGTGCCGGGAGGCGCCGCTTTCCACGCTTCGCCAAAAGGCACAGCAGGCGGCAGTGCTTCAGGCGGTGCCGCAACTTCCTCTTTGGGAGACGGTTTTTTAAGCGCTATATTTATCCTTGCCGCTGCAATATCAGGCACCATTTTTTCCGCAAGATATGTGTCCATAAGTTTATATATGGCCCCGAAAGCCGCCATGAACACCAAAAACAGCACCAGCGCAACACTGAATAGTCCTCTGTTTCGCATTTTCCCTCACTGAATCATTTTTCAGGTATCTGGTAGTTGTATTTTTTCAGCGTCTCGTGATATTCCTGCATGTGCTTAAAGAGCGCTTCCTCGTAGGAATTCTCGTTAATGGCCCGGAATTCCTCGGTCTGCGTGTCGGAAGATACCAGCCTGTCCCTCTTGTTGTAGGAATAGACGCCGATATTGCGTATTTCATTGGTATCCATATTAAGCTCCACGTTGGCGCGGTGCCTGGCCTTGTCCTTCAAGTGTTCCGCCATGATCCATACGTCCGCTGCGGTGCCGTAAGGCGCCTTCACGAATTTCACGGAAGTATTGTCAATGTAGTAGACGTATCCGTCATTTGTCCCAAGCTTCGTCCACCTGCCGGGGTCCACAGCCTGCCGTGCAAAGCACGCCGAGCATACGGATAATATAAGGAGCACTAACGCAAGAATCTTTTTCATGATCTTTCCCTCCAGATATGTTGTAATAAATATTATACCACACCTGCTCTGAAATGGAAAACCCCGCGCTAAGGCGGGCTTTAGGGCCGTTTTTTATATCCTTGCTTCCTTTATTTCCATTTTTTCCACAAGCATCCTTTCCGCAAGGCGCCATATACGCGCAGCATCCTTCGTCATGCGGACGGTCACCTTCCCTTTCCCACTGCTTTTTAGAAGCCCCTTTCCCTTAAGCGCCTTTTTGGCAAGGAGTGCGGTTTCAATGGCATGGTCTATCACATTTCCTCTAAACTCCCTTTCAATCTCCTTTCTGAAAAAAGGGTAATGGATGCAGGCAAGGATCACCGTGTCGGCGCCTTTAAGCTCCTTCACGTAGCCTTTTACCGCAGCGTCTATCACCTTTTGGTCACTTTCCTCGCTTTCCACCATCTCTTCAAGCTTCTGGCAGTTGACAAAATTTATTTCCGCCTTTTCATCCTGCGCCTTTGCCTCTTTTCGTGGGCGCGGCTTTTAATGGTAAATTCCGTCGCCATGACGCCTATCCTTTTATTTTCCGTTACGGAAAGCGCAGCGTGTGTCCCAAGTGACATGCCTGTAATGTCAAATGTGTGGCCTTTTTTAAGTGTTTCAGGGCCGAGGACGGTAATGGTGTTGCAGGCTATGACGACGAGCTTTGTGCCCTTTCTTTCAAACCAGGAAAGGACATTTTCCACCATGTCACGTATTTCCCCTTCCGTGCGTTTCCCGTTGCCGTAGGGCGCATGGGCCGTGTCGCCAAGCTAGAGGAAATCCTCATTGGGCAGGGTTTCCCTGAGCCTTTTTAGGACAGTAAGACCCCCTGCCACAGTGTCCATGACGCCTATCATTTTTTAAGGGGGCTCTTCCCGACCATTATCTTCATGAAGGAAGCGCAGATCTCATCCGGGCTCTTTCCCATATCATTTAATGTATGCACGTTGAGCATGGCGGTGCGGTACCTAGCAGGGGCCTCATCCCTCGGGATGTTGTCTATGTCGTTGGAATCCGCCTGCATGGCTTCCGTGAACATCCTTTTCATTTCTTCCGTTTCAGCGGTCTTTTTTCCTTATCGGCCGTGCGCACTGATGTGCGGCCCTTAACCTTTTTTTCATCATTAAGTCTCCTATGCTGCCTCGCCTGCAGCCTTCATGTTATTATAGCGCAGAACCGCGGCATCAAATATCGCCGCCATCGGGGAATCCTTCTCAATGGCGAAAAATTCCCACTCCCCCTTCATCTCGACCTTAAGTTTTCCTTTTTTTGTCATAGGAATAAATCTCAACGTACCTTACCATGTCCGCATTCGGCTTCATTTCCGTGTAGACGGTCCCGCTGATGCCGCCCTTGCGCCTGTAAATCATCTGCCAGAGGTAGGCGTTGGTGCCGTCCTCCTCTTCAGTAAAGCTTATGTTTTCCGTGTCAACCCAGAACTGGAAGTTGTCGTTTTCGGTAATCATGACCCAGTTCGTGTCATCGAGCGCCGGCGGCTCAAGCGCGAAGCACGCCTGGCAGGAAAGCATGAGAATGAACATCAGTCCTAAATTTTTTTTCATAGGACGATTGTAAAATAAAGTTGAACAGTTAAAAAATCCATAGCGATTGAATCCGTGGTAGAATAGAGTTCACACGCAAAACCATATCGAGGAGGACAATCACTATGGACTATCCACATTCTATCACAGATGCGGAGAAGCGCAAGAATGGAAAACATCTGACGGACATCGACCGAGGCACGATCCAAGCCATTAACAGAGAGG
>JAJQDY010000046.1 GCA_021201965.1 Phascolarctobacterium sp. | reverse complement strand
TTTTGTGTGTGAACTCTATTCTACCACGGATTCAATCGCTATGGATTTTTTAACTGTTCAACTTCATTTTACAATTGGCCTCCGATAAAAAATGGGAGACATATGATGAATAATAAAACTAAAAAATTTAATGAATTTTTATCAAAAAGCAAAATTACCTGTTTTAATTCACAGGAAATAGATAATGAAATGCATGCGGTGCTTTATCGGTCTTTTATGAAAGTCAGTGGGCAGAACATACCGACTATGGTGGTATTAGATGATAGTATTTATGCCATAGTGCAGGTATGTGTGGCAGTGGGTGTTGTTAAGGATGCAAATAAAAATTGCGTGATGGAGCATATCAACGAGTTGAATGGAAAATATAAGGTGTTTAAATACTATATCAACGACAATGGTGATATAGTGATTGAAAGTTGCATTCCGGCTACTGATGATTGATTCGTTCCAGGTCTTGTGCATGCTGTTATTGATATTGTTTTAAAACATCTGACAGAGTAATATCCAAAGATTATGAAAGTGGTCTGGTCTAACTGAAAATTGGGCATAAATAAAGAGAGTAGCTAGCACGTCTTTATTCCGTGTTTACATTGCCGTCAGGACGATTTCCTGCGAAATCCGGTTTTGTAAGTAAGCAGCGAGACTTTGTTGTAAATATTTAGTTTGCCGCATAGTTGCGTTTTTTTACGGAGTGGCTGCAGTAAAATATGGAGGAACATTACTATGATAAATTATGGACTAACTAGTCAAGAGGCACAGGAATCTCTAAAAAAGTATGGCAACAACGCTTTGCCGCAGCCGCCTGGGGAAACTTTTTGGGATAAACTGATAGAAAATTTCAGAGATCCTATTATTAGGATTCTGGTACTCGCCCTGCTGGTTAATGTTGTATTTGTATATATGGGGCACGGAGAATGGATAGAAACAGTAGGTATTTTTGTAGCGATTATTTTAGCTACTTTTGTTTCTACTTATTCCGAATACAGCAATGAAAACACTTTTCAGAAATTGCAGGAGGAGGCTAGCAGGATCAGTTGTAAGGTATGGCGTGATGGAGAACCAGTTAAAGTGCATATTGAAGACATTGTGATGGGTGATGCTGTCATATTGGAATCAGGCGATAAAATTCCTGTGGACGGCATTTTGCTGGAAGGTGATTTGAAACTGGATCAGGCGGTACTTAATGGAGAAAGCGAGGAAGTAGCGAAGAAAATAGCTCCTGCAGATTTTGTGTGGAATGATGAAAAAATAGATTTTCTTGATGAATATAAACTTTTCCGTGGCAGCGTAGTTGTAGAAGGTACTGGCATTATGCAGGCTATAAAAATAGGCAGTACATCAATTTATGGGCAGTTGACACAGGAACTTAAAGATGATGAAAGGGTCAGCCCTTTAAAACTTAAATTGAGAGGATTGGCAGAAAATATCAGCAGATTTGGTTATATTGGCGGTGCCCTGATTGCCGTAGCTGTCATGATACATAAGATGGTGTTGGCGGGGGGCTTCAATGCCTATATGACAGATCCTGCGATTGTTTTTGGAGATCTGATGCAGGCAATTATTTTGGCAATTATTATTATTGTCATGGCGGTTCCAGAGGGATTGCCTTTAATGATTGCCATTGTGTCATCTTTGAATATGACCAAAATGCTGAAAGACAATGTACTAGTGCGTAAACTGGTAGGTATTGAAACTGCGGGGAGCCTGAATATATTATTTACTGATAAAACAGGAACTATTACTAAAGGTAAGCTGGAAATTGTACGTTTTATTACCGGAGATAAAACTGAGTATACTGTTTTCAGCGAATTAGCAGAAAAGCATAAAAAGATTACTTATCATAATGCTATTTTAAACACTTCGGCTTCTTTTGCTGGAGGAAGAATAATTGGTGGTAATATGACGGAAGTTGCTTTGAGCAGGTATATAGGTGAATATAGGGAGGAAAATACTCCGGCTAGGTTGGCCTTTATGCCATTTAATAGCGACAATAAATATTCTTGGGCAATAGTGGATGATAGCGAGAAGAAATATTTTCTAGTTAAAGGTGCACCGGAAAAATTGCTCTTGCAGACAAGTTATTATTGGAATATTAAAGGACAACGAGAGCCGTTAACAGAACGCATGAAAGCAGAGCTGGAAAAGAATATGTTTGAGCAGGCTGAGAAAGCTATACGCATGCTGGCTTTGTGTACATGCAGTGGAGGTATCGAAAAGGGAGTACTTCCTGATAGTGGCCTGGCTCTAGTCGGTATTTTATGTATTCGTGATGAAGTCCGTCCGGAGGCTACAGAAGCCATAAAGGCGGTACAGGATGCCGGAGTACAGGTAGTAATGATTACTGGAGATCGTAAGGAAACGGCAGTGGCTATAGCAAAAGATTCAGGATTATTGTCTTCTTCAGATGACATCGTATGGACATCAGCAGAAATAGCTGATATGACGGATGAAGAAATAAAAAAGCAATTGCCGAAACTGCGTGTTGTGGCACGTGCCTTACCTTCAGACAAAACACGTCTTGTAAGGTTGTCACAAGAGATAAATCTAGTGGTTGGTATGACGGGAGATGGCGTTAACGATTCTCCTGCACTAAAAAAGGCCGATGTCGGTTTTGCCATGGGTAATGGCACGGAAGTGGCAAAAGAAGCAGGGGATATAGTTATTTTGGATGATAATTTCCTTAGTATCAAAAAAGCCATTCTTTATGGACGCACTATTTATAATTCTATTTGCAAATTTATCGTTTTTCAGCTGACAATTAATTTTTCTGCAGTTGTTATTAATTTTATAGCACCATTTATTGGCATTGACCGTCCTCTGACAATCATGCAGATTCTTTGGGTCAATTTAGTCATGGATACATTGGCTGCGTTGGCTTTTGGAGGTGAGCCAGCTTTGGAAGAATATCTTAAGGCGCGTCCAAAGAATAGAGGGGCAGCTATTCTCAACAGAAAAATGCTGAACAGTGTTTGTCTAGGGGGAATTTATATGACGGTTATAGGAATTGCGTTTTATAAAAGTTCTTGGATTGATCATTTTTTCCGTGATGCCTCAGATCATATTTATACATATACGGGTTTCTTTTGCGTATATATTTTTATGGCGGTGGCCAATGGGTTTAATGTGCGCGCCAATGGTATGAACCTGCTGAAAAACATAGGTTTAAACAAAGGGTTTTTAGAGATCATGGCATTAATTGTTGTAATACAGGTGGCTTTGACTTATGTAGGTGGAAGCATTCTGCGTACTGCGCCTTTGAATTTAGATGAATGGGGTATAGTTGTTTTGTTTGCATTATCTTTTATTGCTTTTAATCTTTTGTGCAAATGGTTGTAGCAATTAATGGGGGTAAAATATGAAAAGTAGCAATAATATGAAATCGTACTACCGCATTACATAATATATGGTACATGGTAAAATATAAGTGATTTTGCAGTGTCTTGACAAATTTTATACAAAATTAGTATAATAATGTACATCAAATTAAATATGCGCACCTGAAAAACATTGAAGGGAAGAAGATATGCCGGAAGGTTAAAGAGAGTCACTGGTTGGTGTAAAGTGATACTGGAAAGTATATGGATACTCGTCCTGGAGTTGCCTGTTTGATATGTAGGATGGGACGTACGGCTACGTTATCGGCAAAGGCCTTGTTGGAGGCTGAGAGGGTTATAAATTTTTATAACTGAAATAGGGTGGTACAGCGTGGAATTTCTTCGCCCCTAATTAATTTTTATGGGGCAATTTTTTATGACCTGAATGGAGGAAAATAATGAAACAGGAAAAACAGTACATTCCCTTTAAACCATTAAATTTGCCAGACCGGCAGTGGCCTGACAAGATTATTGCAGAGGCTCCTATATGGTGTAGTGTTGATTTGCGCGATGGAAACCAGGCACTGGTTACGCCGATGGGCATTGATGAAAAACTGAAATTTTTTCATACTTTGGTAGATTGTGGATTTAAGGAAATTGAAGTTGGCTTCCCGTCAGCTTCAGAAACAGAGTACGAAATTTTAAGAACCTTGATTGAAGGCGGGCATATTCCTGATGACGTTACAATTCAGGTTTTGGTACAGGCGCGAGAAGAACTGATTCGTAAAACTTTTGACAGTGTGTACGGCGCTAAAAATGTCATTATTCATTTTTATAATTCTACGTCTACATTACAACGTAAAGTGGTCTTTGAAAAGGATATGGCTGGAATTACGGACATTGCCGTGCAGGGAGCAAAGCTTATCCGTCAGCTGACTGAGGAAGAAGTAGCACATAGTGGTATGAATATTCGTTACGAATATTCGCCAGAAAGCTTCACAGGCACGGAGATTGATTTTTCTATTGCAATATGTGAAGCAGTAATGAAGGAACTTAAGGCAACGGAAGAGAAGCCCATTATTTTAAATCTGCCGTCTACGGTAGAAATGGCTACGCCCAACACTTACGCGGATCAGATAGAATATTTCTGCCGCAATTTGCAAAATCGGGCAGCGGCGATTATAAGCATCCATCCCCACAATGACAGGGGAAGTGCAGTTGCTTCTGCGGAATTGGCACTTATGGCAGGTGCAGAGCGTGTTGAGGGTACACTTTTTGGCAACGGTGAGCGTACCGGTAATCTGGATATTGTTACAGTTGCGCTAAATATGTTTACTCAGGGTGTTGATCCTCAGCTTGATTTCTCGAATATGTTGGCTGTAAGGAAAATCTATGAATGTTGTACTAAGATGAAAGTGCCGGAAAGGCAGCCTTATGCAGGAGATTTAGCATTCACTGCTTTTTCCGGATCCCATCAGGATGCCATAAGAAAAGGATATGCCTATATGGAACATAGCGGTACTCCTTATTGGGAGGTCCCTTATTTGCCAATTAATCCTGCAGATTTAAAGCGTGAGTATGAGCCGGTTATTCGAATTAACAGTCAGTCTGGCAAAGGCGGAGCAGCCTTTGTATTGCAACATGCAGTAGGCTATAACTTACCCAAGGAAATGCATCCGGAATTTGGAAACATAGTTAAAGCAGCGGCAGATGAGCTGGGGGATGAACTTAGCAGAGGGCAGATTGTAGAACTGTTTAAACGTGAGTATACAGAGTTCAGCGGCAAACATAAACTGATTAGTTATCAGTTTAGTGAAGTGACGGGAACTGACGGAAGTATACGCAGCAAATTTGACGGCTCTGTCAGCGTTGACGGTGTGGAAAAAAGTATAACCGGAACCGGGAACGGGCCAATAGATTCTTTCTTCCAGGCCTTGGAAAAAATAGGGGTCGCAGCTTATAAATTTGTCAACTACCACGAGCATGCTATTTCTAGCGGCAGCGATGCACAGGGTATTTGTTACATAGAACTTAAAAAACCTGTTGGAGATCATATTTTTGGCGTTGGGATACATTCCAATATCAATGTTGCTGCGTTGCTGGGAATTATAAATGCTATTAACAGGTCTGAAAAACAGCGTTGACTGCTAAAGAAATGGGAATAGCTAAAATTCACTAGTTTCCTATATTTTCCTTAAAATAATAATTTTGAGATATTATTTTACAGAGGCAAGGGTAATGCAACTTGTTGTTGATAAAATAGCCAAAAGCTTTGGAGTCAATGAAATATTTAAAAATGTTAGTTTCATGTTAGGCAAAGGTGAACATGCAGGATTGGTAGGCGTTAACGGCAGCGGCAAGACTACCTTGCTGCGCTGCATACTGCATCCGTAGTGTATAGATGCAGGTACGGTAACTTTTGCGTCTGGCGTGACCGTAGGGTATGTTGAGCAGGATTTTGAAAGTATCAGAGGCAGTATTTGGCAGTTTATGTTTAGCAGCTGTCCCGAGATAGTTGGTTTGCGTTCAAAGTTGGAAAAATTGGAAACAGAATCCGAGAAACTAAGTGGGCTTGACCTAAAATCATCACTTGATGACTACGCCAGAATTACTGGGCGCTATGAGCAGCTGGATGGATATAATTATGAAACTCGTATAAAAAGAATACTAATTGGCCTTGGGTACGCTGAAAGTTGCTGGAATCAGGATGCTGCATCCTTAAGTGGCGGGCAAAAGACAAGATTGATGCTTGCAGCAGCTTTACTATGAAATCATGATATTATGATTCTGGATGAGCCAACAAATCATTTAGATATTGTCATGACCCAATGGCTGGAAAAGTATTTAGCAGAGTTTAAGTGCGGACTGCTTATTGTCAGCCATGACAGTGCCTTTTTAGATAATATTGTTGATCGTATTCTTGAGTTAGAAAAAGGATATCTGCAGTCTTTTAAAGGGAATTACAGCAAATACCTGGAACAAAAAGTAATTCAGACAGCTACACAGGAAGCAGCATATGCCGCACAGTAGGAATATATTTTTAGGACGGAAGCTTATATCAGGCGGTTTAAAGCTGGGATTAAAAGTAAAATGCCTAGTGGAAGGCAATCACAGTTAGACAGACTGAAAAGACTTGAAAAACCACTACAAAATGAGAAATTTGCCCTGCTTCTGCCGCCAGCGGCGGAATGTGCCGAAAAAGTGTTGATAATGGAAAACCTTTCAATTGGTTATGGAGAAAGAATCTTAGCCAAGGACATAAATTTAGTTTTACGCTGCGGTGAAAAAGCAGCTTTGCTTGGTGCCAATGGTACTGGTAAAACTACACTTTTGAGAACCATTTTATAAAATAAAGCTCGAAAATTGCAAGTGCAAGTTGAACACATCCGCGTAAAAGGTTAATAGAGTCCAGCTTAGCTGGGCTTGATTACCCAACAGCAGAGACAGACGGCAGGGTCAAGGGGGCGTAAGCCCCCTTGACCCTGCCAAATGGCTCTGCTACTCACGCAGTGTAGATTTCATCCAGGCAAGCGTCAAAGAGTTCTTCCGGTGTACGGTAGCTCAGTTCCTTACGAGACAGTCCACAGATCAAGTCAGAAGCGTGTTCCACGTTCTCATCGGATAA
>JAJQDY010000024.1:43552-43817 GCA_021201965.1 Phascolarctobacterium sp. | reverse complement strand
GGATTCAATCGCTATGGATTTTTTAGGTGTTCAACTTCATTTTACAATCGACCAAAATTTTAAATCCCCTGTTGGAAAAATAAATCAGCTGTGATACAATATCCAAAGCTCTGATACCACATCGGCCCAGACGGGCCGTTTTGCTCTGTTCGCAGACATTATCCAATCCAGAGGTAAAGGAAGGAATCTGACATGGGAAAATATTTTGGGACGGACGGCTTCCGGGGCGAGGCCAATGTGACGCTGACCGCTGAACGGGCCTACC
>JAJQDY010000024.1:0-43542 GCA_021201965.1 Phascolarctobacterium sp. | reverse complement strand
CCCTCTCTGTTAAGGGCTTGGATTGTGCCTCGGTCGATGTCCGTCAGATGTTTTTCTTCTTGAGCTTCTCCGCATTTGTGATAGAATGTGGGTAGTCCATAGTGATTATCCTCCTCGATAGGGTTTTGTGTGTGAACTCTATTCTACCACGGATTCAATCGTTATGGATTTTTTAATTGTTCAACTTCATTTTACAATCGGCCTAAATTTTCCAATATAGAATGCAAAATCTTGCGGCGGGCTCCAAAACTTGGCGAACACACGCTTGAAATTTTGTGTGAACTGGGCTATAGCAATGATGAAATTGAAATACTCAGGAACCAAGGAGCCATCTAAGGAGATTAGTTATGAAAAAATTTTTTCTGGCAATAATATGCTGTTTCTGCCTAGCGGTAGGGATTGTTCCGCCTGCAGAAGCAGGAATGATCAGTAAGGATCAGGAAATTTCTATGGGGCGCGAAACAGGTAAACAGCTGGAGGCCCAGTATGGAATAGTGCAAGATCCCGCCATGCAGGCACGTGTTAATCGTATAGGACAGAGTATTGTCAATGTATGCGGAAGACAGGATCTTGACTACTCATTTACAGTCTTAAACAGCAATGAGGTTAACGCAATGGCGTGTCCTGGTGGTTTTGTTTATGTGTTCAAAGGACTTCTTGATTATATGCCTAGCGATATGGAGCTAGCAGGTGTTTTAGGTCACGAGGTAGGGCATGTTGTGAAAAAACACATGGTACACCAAATAGAAAAGCAGTTGTGGACGACGCTTCTTCTTATTGCTGCTACCCAGGGAGAAGCCATGGGCCTTGTTTCCGTAACCCAGCAGGTACTCATGGCAGGTTATTCCAGGGCGGATGAACGTGCTGCGGATAAGGAAGGGTTTTATAATTCGCTAAATGCAGGCTATAACCCTTATAGCATGCTGATAGCCGTTTATAAGCTGGAAGATTTGTCCGCGCAGCAGGGGAATCCTGGTTATGGAGTATTTTCCAGCCATCCGGAACCAGAGGCACGTGTTAAAAATGTGACTAAGCTTACCGATAAGCTGAACATATACCCTGAAGTGGTGGTTACAGACGATGAAAAGGTTGCAACGGTAAAGGAAGGAGACTGGGCTTTCAATATAAGCCACAGTATAGGAAATACGAAAGCAAGATACAGAGCATATATGCTGGCGGGATCCTTATGGGTTGCACGCCAACGAGGCAAGATAAACCCTAATCATTTCGTGGTTTATGACCATGGTAATATCGCCGATATCTATTATGACGATATCCAGCTGTTGACACTCTATAATCAGGATGCCGCAGGGTTTGGCAGCGCAGGAAATTATGCTGCAGCATGCGCCAATATGTTGCGTGACTGGGCGGAAATAGCAAATGCTGAAACGTCCGGCAAAAGTTCTAAAAAATAGATAATAAATAAAGAAAAATAAAAAGCATCCCGTTACTTTTTGTAACGGGATGCTTTTGCTGTTCAATTATTCGTCGGCTTTGTACCAGAAGGGTCGTTTAAAGCAGAGATTGCAGTTTTCACCAGTTTCAGGACCTGGATCTCTGCGGCCTATCTGTACACGGACTTCCTGATTACCTATTTTTATCAGATAATCGACAATTTCTCCGAGAAAAGCCGTACGGAGCACCGTTCCATGGACTCCTGCGGGATCGTCCGCACTGGTGAATTTTATTTCCTTAGGACGGCTGGCTAAGCTGAAAACAACTTCGTCTTTCATATTGTCAGGAATTTCAATACCAGCAGGCAGAGGACGTTCAGAGCCTTTAATAAAGGCTTTGCCGTCATTCCAAACAACATCAGTAAAGCTTGAAACACCGATGAAGCTGAAAACGAACTTATTGACTGGATTATTATAAACATCAAGCGGACTATCAATCTGCTGTACTACGCCAAGCTTCATTACCAGAATGCGGTCGGAAAGGGCCATAGCTTCAGCTTGGTCATGGGTTACGTAAATGATGGAAAAACCGTATTTTTTTTGCAGATCCTTGATTTCAAAACGCATTTCCTCACGCAGGTGCGGATCAAGACTGGAAAGAGGCTCATCAAGCAGCATTACGTCAGGGTTTATTGCTAGTGCACGGGCCAAAGCAACACGCTGCTTGCCACCGCCGGAAAGGTCGGCTGGACTGCCGCCAGCGGCTTTTAAAAGATTTGTAGCTGTCAGGGCATCTTTGGTACGTTGGTCAATTTCTGCTTTCGGTAGGCCGCGGAGCCGCAGCGGAAAAGCAACGTTTTCGTAAACGGACATATGTGGCCATACGGCGAAAGCCTGGAAAACCATGCCGAAGTTACGGTTTTCAGGCGGGGTATAATGGTGTTTTTTAGGTGATGAGAGAAGCTTGTCGCCTGCCCATACTTCGCCGTTCGTCAAATCCTCGAAGCCAGCTACCATGCGTAGTGTAGTGGTTTTGCCGCAGCCGGATGGTCCGAGCATGGAGAAGCATTCGCCTTTGCCTACTTCAAGGTTTAAATTATTTACGGCAGTAACATCGCCAAACTGTTTGGTAACATTTATTAAACGAATATATGACATGACGATTATTCACCTGCCTTTTTGGTAAAATGATTGATGAGGCTCTGACCTACAACTATTATAATAAGTGCTACACCTGCAAGGGCAGTGGACATAACGGTTTCGCCATCTTCATTAAGAGTATATATGGCGACACCGATGGTCCTTGTAGTAGGAGCATACAGCATAATGGAAACCGTCAGTTCGCGCAGGGCTGGTAGGAAGATAAGGAAGAAGGCGGAAATCATGCCTGGGCGTACTAGGGGAACAACGATATTATTTAAGGACTGCCACATGCTCGCACCGCAGGAGCGGGATGCTTCCATTAAGGAGTCATGTACCTGTTCCAACGCTGCCGAGTTTGCCTTCAGTGAGAAAGCCATATAGCGCGCTATGTAGGATACGAGGATGATCCAGATCGTATTGTAAATATTGATACCGAACTGACCGCTCCAGGCAAGGATTACACCAAGGGCGATAACGGAGCCTGGTACGGAGAAGGGAAGCATGCCTAGAAATTCTAGGATCCCTTTGCCTCTAACCTTCATCTTTACAATTACGTAGGAAATCATAACGCCGGTAAACATTGTGATAAGAGCTGCCGCAAGACCTAAGGTTACACTGTTAAAGATAGCGTCTCTGGTTACCTCATATTCGAAAAGAACGTATTTATAATTATTCAAAGAAAGGTTTTTCCAAGTGAGTGGCAAACCGTATGTGGCTACACCACCGACAAGGAAAATAACTATTGTCGGAAGCACAATGGTAAAACCGATATATGCTAGGCAGAAAATAAGAAGTGGATAGCGCAGACCGCGTAATTTAAGTTCCATAGGACGGAAACTCTTGCCGCCAATAATCTGGTAGTGTCCGCGGCTCAGTATCTTCTGCTGACCCCAGATAATTATAGCGGCGGAAACGATAAGTACCGTGGAAAGCACTGTACCCGTGCGGATGGATTCAAAACTGCCGGCGCTCTGGTGGATTTTTTCGTAGATAAGGGTTGGGATATTATAAATACCTTGTTCAATACCTAAAACCGCAACAGTGCCGAAATGTGCCATAGAATAAAGCATTATAAGGAGTGCGCCTGACATAATGGACGGAAGTACCAGGGGAATGGTAATTTTTCTCGTAATAGTCAGAAGACCAGCTCCTGAAATACGGGCTGATTCCTCAAGGGTTGGATCCATACGTTCTAAGGCACCGCAAACTTGAATAAAGACGAATGGAAAAAGGTACATTACTTCAACTGCGCTGATGCCTACATAACTGTAGATGTTAAAAATCGGTTCTGTAAAGCCGAAAGTCTCCATGAAGAAACGGTTGATATAGCCGGAATATGGCGAAAGCAGCATCTTCCAAGCCAAGGCACCGATAAAGGACGGCAGCATGAAAGGTACGAGAAACAAGCTCTTCATAAATGTCTTGTACGGCAAGTCGGTTCTTGTAACTAACCAGGCAAAGAATGTGCCGACTATGGTACTGCCAATGGTAGTCATGCTGGCAATTAAAACGGAGTTTGTCAGCGCCTTAAAAGTTTCAGAATCCGTCAGTACCCTGTAGAAATCAAGGCTGTTAAATTCACCATTAACAAAGAAGGCATTAAACAAAATGAGTATTACCGGCCAGGCTACAAAAACAACAAGTACCGCGATAGAGATGAGAAGAATAAGCTGGGCTACGCCAAATCCACCATCTTTTTTAATAGTACCAGAGCTCATATGCTTTCCACCTCCTTCAACTGTGCCGCATCAAACCAGAGCAGGCTGCGGAAACTTATGTAGCATTCCTCGCCTTCCGTGAACATGAGGCCCTCATTAATAGCCTGCTGTGTTTCGAGTTCGGTGCGCATGTTTTCGCCGTCTATTTCAATCATGTAGTCCATGGTATCGCCAAGGAAATTGGTGCGTTTAATTATACCTTTAAGAGCAGGACCGTTGCGGCTTATCTGGGCATCGGATGGGCGGAATCCCACAACCCAGTTTTCTGCCGTACCCGCAGGGCCTTCCCAGGGAATGGGCTGCATGCCTGTGCCTACGAAGTATTTCCCCTGCTCCTCACGGATATGAAGGAAATTGGCAATACCCATAAATTTAAAAATAAACAGATCCTTAGGCTGTTCAAAAATCTCATAAGGAGTGCCAATCTGGCGGATATAACCTTTGTCGTCCATAATTGCTATTCTGTCCGATATGGCAAGGGCAACTTCCTGGTCATGGGTCACATAAAGGACGGTAATGCCAAATTCCCGTTGCAGTGCCTTAATTTTAAACCGCATTTCCTCGCGCAGATTTGCATCAAGGTTGGAAAGAGGTTCATCAAGCAGCATTACGGAAGGATCGGCTACCAGGGCACGGGTTAGGGCAACACGCTGTTGCTGGCCGCCGGAAAGTTCGGACGGAAGGCGTTTGTCGAGGCCTTTCATGCCTACTACTTCAATCATCCTCATAACGAGCTTATTGATTTCTTCTTTGGGGCGTTTTTCTATTTTTAGAGGATATGCGATATTTTCATAAACCGTCATGTGTGGCCATACGGCGTAATCTTGGAAAACGATGCCCAGACCGCGGCGTTCAGGAGGAATATATTCTCCAGTTCCGCTGTCAGTAACGACAGTATTATCAATACAGATTTTACCGGCTTCCGGTACTTCATGGCCTGCCAGCAGGCGTATAAGGGTAGTTTTGCCACAGCCTGAAGGTCCCAAAAGGGTGAAACATTCTCCTTTTTCAATATTCAGGTCAAGGTTCTGCAGAACATGATGGTCAGCATAACTTTTGGCTACGCCTTCAATCGTGATAATATTTTCCATAAATAACCTCCTAAAATCCGTTATTGCAAAAATGGCAGAACAGGTTTTCTGTTCTGCCATTTTGTAAGCATATATTGCTAACAGCTCAAAGTAATACCTTCCGACAGATTATTTCTTGGTCTGCATAATCTCAGAGAATTTCTTAACGATAGCTTCTTTGCTGTCCACAACTTCAAGATAGTTGATCTTGATGGATTTTTCCAGTGCTGCTTTCGGAGCAGGGAGCTGGAACTCTTTTGGAATTTCTACGTCCTCACGAACAGGGATGGTGCCTTCTAAAGCGATCTTAGCCTGAGCTTCCTTGCCAAGCAAGTAGTCAATGAATTTTTTAGCTGCATCAAGTTTGGCAGTGCCCTTGAAGATAGCTACCGGACTCGGGACTACAAGGAGTTCGGGAGGATAGGACATCTTAATGTGGGCGCCTTTTTTGATTTTGTCATTTGTAATATAGTCAACGGCGAGAGAGGAGCAAAGTTCTCCTGATGCGGTATCGTCGATAACCTGGCCGGAGCCTTTACCAATTCTGCCACCGTTAGCTTTAATTTTTTCAAAGAATTCCCAGCCGAACTGTTTTTCCAGCAGGGCGATGCTCATGTAAGCAGTGCCGGACAAAGCGGGATCAGCTACGCCGAATCCGTTTTTGTATTCGGGTTTCAGCAGGTCAGACCACTGGGTCGGCAATTCTTTAATTTTATCGGTGTTAACGATAATACCGAGAGTACCAAGACGTGCTGCGTGGAAAGAACCATCGTAATCTGGGAACGGGTTAACGATTTCGGGAAGTACTGGGCTCTTATAAACTTCGAGAATACCTTCGGATTTCATTTTATAGAAGTCGGGAACTTCACTAGTCCAGATGATGTCGGCCAGAATTTTGCCGCTCTGGCGTTCTGCGGCAATTTTAGCCATCAGTTTGCCCGCGCCAGCACTCTGATAATCAATATCAATACCAGGATTCTTTGCTTTGAAGCCTTCCACAATGCCTTTAATTAGGGATTCCTTCATGGAAGTGTAAACGATAAGTTTCTTAGAGTCTCCGCCTTTGGCATCGGCTTTTACTTCGGTCTTAGCAGGTTCTTTGGCAGCTTCTTTCTTTTCACCGCCTCCACCACCGCAACCGGCCATAAGCATGGTTACCAGGAGAACCAGTAACAATGCCCATAAACTAGTTTTCTTTGACATTGATAAAACCTCCTTGAGATTAAAATAACCCCTCTTTAAAATTTAAGTCATATTGCAAGTTGTATGTAAAATTTACCACCTTAGGGATGAGTTTTGTCGATATCGGAAAATTTATCAACAATGAACATGCAACTCATACCAGTGGCAAAAATAGTGCTAGTATCACTGCTATATAAATTGGTTACCATATTTATAATACTGTCTTCCATACTGCGAATTTCGGCAGTTGCCACGACAAATTCTCCAGACTTTGCACCTTTGATGAAATCAATTGTAGCGGAAAGCGTTACTACGCTTTTACCAATACCAGCACCCGCAATACCAGTAGCATTATCGATGAGAGTCATAACCAGTCCGCCGCGCATAATACCGTGGAGATTTGTATGTTCCGTAAGTTTGAGGTCCAGACTGACACTGGCTTTTCCGCAATTTATATCTATAATCTGGATGCCACAGGACTGAGTGAAATAACTTTTCTTATAGCGGTTTTCTATAATTTTATAATTTCAGCTGGTTGCATTTAATTCTCCTGAAGGTACATTGAGAGCATGATACATATTAATTATAGCATACTCCAATTGTATATTCCAGTCAAATTTTCATATAATTATGTTCCTTCTATGATTACTTTGGAAAAAAATCTTGACTAAAACTCCGTCTAAAGTGCTAAAATAAATTCAAAAGGGAAAGGTGATTTAAAATTCAGGAGGTGTTCGAAATATGGAAAAAGCAAAAGTGTATTTTACTGATTTCCGTACGTCTGCTTGGGGAGCTAGTATGCCTCAGAAACTTCAGAAACTTATAAAAGAAGCAGGCATTGGGAATATTGATTTTAAGAATCAGTTTGTAGCTATTAAAATGCATTTTGGCGAGCCAGGGAATGTTTCCTACCTGCGTCCTAATTATGTAAGGGCCGTAGTAGACACGGTAAAGGAACTTGGTGGCCGGCCTTTTTTAACTGACTGTAATACCCTTTATGTGGGCGGCCGCAAACATGCATTGGAGCATATTGATACTGCCTATGTGAACGGGTTCAATCCTTTTACTACGGACTGCCACGTAATTATTGCGGACGGACTGAAGGGAACTGATGAAGCATATGTGGATGTTCCGGGGGGTGAACTGGTAAAAGAGGCTAAAATTGGTCGTGCGCTGATGGATGCCGACATAGTTATTTCTCTAACCCACTTTAAAGGTCATGAAATGGCCGGCTTCGGCGGTACTATAAAAAACATAGGTATGGGTGGCGGTTCTCGTGCTGGGAAAATGGAAATGCATAACGACGGCAAACCGCGAGTATCCCAGAAAAAATGTATCGGTTGCGGCAGGTGTGTAAGGATTTGTGCCCACGATGCACCATCGGTGGTTAATGGTAAATCCAGTATTGATGTTAATAAATGCGTAGGCTGCGGCAGATGTCTGGGACTCTGCCCTGCAGATGCCATTCATTCTATCCTGGATGCTAGTGCTGAAAACCTGAATAAGCGTATGGCTGAATATGCCTGGGCCATTTTGCATGACCGGCCGGCATTCCATATCAGCCTTATCGTGGATGTTTCTCCATACTGCGACTGCCATGCGCAAAACGACGCACCGGTAGTAAACAATATAGGCATGCTTGCCTCATATGGTCCTGTGGCATTGGATCAGGCTTGTGCAGATTTGGTAAATGCGGCGCATCCATTGGAAAACTCTGTTTTGGGAGAACATCTTGTAGGAAACCCCGAAGATTGTAAAGGACATGACCATTTTCACAATATTTCGCCTGATTCGTCAGATTGGAAAATCTGTCTGGAACATGCAGAAAAACTTGGGATGGGTACAAGAAAATACGAGCTTATTACTGTTAAGTAAGACATAAAAAACAGGACCATTTCATATTTTGAAACGGTCCTGTTTTTTTATTTAGTCAGACGGCGAATAACTTCTTGGTAAGCTTCTTCTACATTGCCAAGGTCACGGCGGAAACGGTCTTTATCGAGTTTTTCGTTGGTGCCTGCATCCCACAGCCGTACGGTATCGGGAGTGATTTCATCAGCGAGGATAACCCTGCCGTCCGCATCAACGCCAAACTCCAGCTTGAAATCTATCAGGCGGACTTTGCGGTCTGCCAGAAATTTTTTTAGAATATCATTAATTTTTAGTGCCATTGATTTAATTTCCGTGACTTGTGCATCGGTAGCGATGCCGAAAGCCTCCGCATAATCATCATTCACCATGGGATCGCCGAGTTCATCGTTTTTATAACAGAATTCTATGATAGGTTTTTTTAGCGGCAGACCCTCTTCTATCCCCATTTTCTTTGCAAGGCTGCCTGCAGCAATATTGCGGACGATGACTTCCAGCGGAATAATGCTTACTTTCTTGCATAGGACTTCCCTGTCGCTTAATTTTTTCAGCTGATGATGGGGAATGCCGTTTTTGGCAAGAAGATCAAAAAAGAAAGTGGTGATGGTGTTATTCATGATGCCTTTATCAATAATGGTTCCTTTTTTGAGGCCATTAAAGGCAGTTGCATCGTCTTTATAGTAAATTACTACTTCGTTGGGATTGTCTGTAGCAAAAACTTTTTTTGCTTTGCCTTCATATAACATTTCTGCCATAATAATACCTCTTTCATATGTATTTTACGCAACAGATTACTCTCCGTACGATTGTAGTTTAAGTTTTTCTCTGCCTGTTGTCAAGGCTCCTCAAATTATGTATCGAAGAACAATGATGCAGGGAAATTTCCAAAAAAAAGATAAAAATATAAAAAATTCCAAAAAAGTGTAAAATATAGTACGAAAAAATCCTTTATAAAAGCTATTTTTGAGTATTATAATCATAACATAATCAACAACGGCGTTGTAAAGTAGAATTTTATTGCCGTTGTTGTTTTTATCAGTATTATACAGATATGCGTGACTATTCTGCTAAATTGCCAAAATAGAGATAAGAGGCAATCGTCGAAGTGCCCAAATGTTGGGATGTACTGATTGAATAATTAAATATCAGTCACGCGAAGTTGAAATGCCCGTGTAAACGGGTATTTTTTTGTTTATTTTACAAGATCTCTGCCGACCTGAAGAGCACGCCTGTTGGCATCTTCTGTTCCTTTGGGAACGCGGTTCAGCACGGCTTTTTCTAGTGATGCTTCAGAAACGATGCCGGTAATCTTTACCAATGCACTAAGGGCGATGATATTGGCAAAAAGAGATTTGCCCAGCACATTATTAGCACTGTGGGTAATAGGTAGTTCATATGTTTTGCCAGTATACTTAGCAGGCAGTTCCGTGACAAACAGTTTATCTGTCATGAGGATGCTGTCAGGCTTTAAGTCGTTGCTGTATTTATTGGCAGCTTCCTGACTCATAGCAAGCAGCAGATCAGGACTCGTAACCTTGCTGAAATGTATAACATTGTCACTTATAATTACTTCGGATTTTGAAGAGCCGCCGCGGGCTTCAGGGCCATAAGATTGGGACTGGATAGCAAGTTTTCCGTCGAGAAGTGCTGCTTCAGCGAGGATAATGCCGGCAAGTATTAGCCCTTGACCGCCGGTACCAGATAAGCGTAATTCCTGTTTCATTATTTCTTACCTCCCTGCGCTTTTGCAATAAGCTGATCATAGGCCTCCGTATATTCCATACGGCTGGTATCTTCATATAAGATGCCGATAGGGAATTTGCCTTGACGCTGCTCATCATTAAGTTTTTCCCAGGCGGCCAGCGGAGCTGCATGGTCGCGTTGCCACATCATCATTGCGTCCGGTCCGCCCATTTTGTTCTGACGTCCGAAGGAAATGGGGCATGCGGACACAGCCTCAATGAAGCTGAAACCTTTGTGCTGGATGCCTTTAGCAATAAGATCGATTAAAGTCTGGGTGTGGAAAGTAGTGGCACGTGCTACGAAAGTAGCCCTTGCAGCCTTTACCAGTTCCGTTACATTAAAATCATGTTCTATGGTGGCATAAGGTGCAGTGGTAGCTTTGCTTCCCAAAGGAGTCATAGGAGAATACTGCCCGCCGGTCATGCCATAAATACTGTTGTTATATAAAACAACGGTCATATCAATGTTGCGCCTTGCAGCATGGATAAGGTGATTGCCTCCGATAGCGGTAGCGTCGCCGTCACCTGTTATAACGACTACGTTAAGGGACGGATCGGCGAGCTTTATACCAGTAGCTACGGGTATCGCCCTGCCATGGGCGGAATGTACGGTGTTGAAATCAAGATAACCGGAAGCACGGCTGCTACAGCCTATGCCGGAAATGACAGCCACGGCATTTTGGTCAAGGCCAACCTGATCAATGGCCTTGACAATGGCACCGGTAATTACACCGTTACCACAACCGGGACACCAGATATGGGGGAGGCGGCCCGGACGGAAATATTTATCAATAATCTGTTCCATACTCATAATTATTCTCCTCTCTTACAGCCCCATGGCTTTTTTAATTTCTGCCAGCAGCTGGGCAGGAGTAGCCGGTTCATTATCATACTTGCAATAGGAAGTTACTGGAATCTTGCCGGCAACGGCGCGTTCCACTTCAAGGACATATTGCCCGCGATTAAGTTCGTGGACCATAATACCCTTTACTTTACTTGCAAGTTCTTTGACTTGTTTATCTGCAAAAGGCCAGATTGTTATGGGACGCAGGAGCCCGACTTTAAGGCCTTCCGCACGGGCTCTGTCAATGGAGTCATAAGCTGTACGTGCGGCACAGCCAAAAGCTATGACTGCATATTCAGCATCGTCAAGTTTATAGTTTTCTACCTGCACGATATCATCAAGGTTATCATATAGTTTATGGTACTGACGGTCAGTTGAAGCAACTGTTGCAGCCCCAGTACCTTTTGGGAAGCCCGTTTCATCATGGACAAGACCAGTTACATGCAAGCGGTAGCCGCTACCGAAAGGCGGCATCGGGGGTACTAGACTTTCGTCCGTAGCATAGGCATTAAATTTTTCTGGAGGACAAGTCGGCAGTTTGCGCTCCGGTTGTGGAATATTGTCATATGTATCTGGCAATTCAATTTTTTCACGCATATGTCCGATAACCTCATCCATGAGAAGGATAACGGGAACACGGTATTTCTCACTTAAGGCATAGGCGCGCACCGTAATCTCGAAACACTCTGGAACACTTGCAGGAGTCAAAGCAATCAGCCAGTGATCACCATGGGTACCCCAGCGGGCCTGCATCACATCGCCATGGGATGGGGATGTAGGCTGACCTGTAGACGGGCCTACACGTTGTACGTTCACAATAACAAGTGGAATTTCAGCCATGCAGGCATAGCCGATAAGTTCTTGTTTCAGGGAAAAACCAGGGCCGCTGGTTGCAGTCATGACTTTTTTCCCGGTTAATGAAGCACCGATAATGGCGCCCATGGAAGCAATTTCATCTTCCATTTGGATAAATTTGCCGCCAACAAGCGGCAGACGTTCTGCTAACAGTTCGGCAATCTCAGTAGAGGGCGTAATGGGATAGCCGCCGAAAAATTTACAGCCTGCGGCAATGGCACCTTCCACAACTGCCTGGTTACCTTGGAGCAATAAGATTTTAGACATTTTGTTCACTCCTTTTACTTTTCAACAAAAATAGCGTAATCTGGGCAGCGAAGTTCGCATTGTCCGCATTTGATACAGTTTTCTTCAGCTACGACCTCGATCTTTTCGATTTCATTGACTGCTAGGACCTTTTTCGGGCAGAAAGCAGCGCATATGCCACAGCCCTTGCACCGTTTTGTAATAATTTTTAAACTCATTATATTACTCCTCCTTAACATAAAAGAATCCTATACAGACCTTTAAAATTTAAAAGTAGTTACTGTAATTATATATTAGCATAAAAAACATATTTAGAAAAACACTTTTTCTTGCGTATATTTTAAAAACTGGAAATAGTTTCTGATTATAGTTATAATGATAACTGAAGGAAAATTTTGCAGGGAGGGTCAGAATTGAGATCAAACGGTGGGGTGCCTAAGGATCAGCGAATTTTATTGGCTGCGGAAGAGGTGTTTTCCAAAAGCGGTTACGAAAAATCTACCTTAGATAAAATTATAGCTTTGGCTGCCGTTGGAAAAGGAACTGTGTATAAATATTTTGGCAGCAAAGAGGGTCTTTTTTATAAGCTGGTTAATGACAAGAACATAGCTTTCGTTGAGCGCTTAAAGCATGCTATTGCAGCTCATGATAACCTAAGGGATAAATTGCTAGCATATTTTACTGAAATGATTAAGTTTTACCGCACATATCCTGTTCTGTGGCAGATTATCTGTTTTGAAATGGTAGGTTTCAGACACGGCTGTATTGTAAATATAAACAATGGCGCAGAAGAAATAGTACCTCTTTACAATAATGTGATTACGGAAGAAACTAAGAAACGTGTATTGCGTTATCACAGGATTTTAATGAGCGAATATTCTCTCATACATAATTTGCTCAAGGAAAATGTGGATAAAGGTGTACTAAAAAAGGATAATGTTGATTTTTCTGCAATAAGTTTATTTTTTGGCGTCGTTATGTGCGTATTTAATCCTATTGAATATACTCGCAGACAGACTAATGAAGAAATGGCGTCTAATATTATTGATTGGTTTCTACATGGGTCGCTGGTCCGTGCAGAAATATCAGATAAATAACTTTGTAAATAAAAAACTGCAGGATTGTGAAATCCTACAGTTTTTCTATTTGCTACTAGAGCTATTACCAACTGGGGACCATGGTACCCTTAAAATGATCTATAATGAATTTTTTGTTTTCGTCAGACTGGTAAGCTTTTTTTAGCTGGGCAATTCTCGGATCATCCTTGTTACCCTTTCTGGTTACTAAGATATTTACATAAGGGTTATCGGGATTTTCTATCATTAAGGAATCACTAGTAGGATTCAGCCCTGTCGGGATAGCATAGTTGGCGTTTATAACAGCGACTGTAAGATCAGGAAGACTGTTCGGGATAATTGCGGCATCAAGTTCCTTAATCTGGAAGTTATGTGGATTAGAGGTAATATCTTTCACCGTAGTATTGATGTCTTTTTTATCCTTAACCTCAATCAATCCCTTGTCTGCTAAAAGAAGCAGTGCCCTGCCGCCATTGGAAGGATCATTCGGTATACCGATTACGGCACCGTCAGGAATTGATTCGCCTTTCTTCACTTTTTTGGAATAAATAGCCATTGGCATATTTATGGTTTTGAAAACTTCAACAAGATCAAATTTCGGTTCTTTGGCAATGGTAGCCTTAAGATAAGGAGCATGCTGCATGCTGTCGGCAAAAAGCTCATTCTGGAAGAGAGCGATATTTGGGGAAACGAAATCGGAGAATTCGACAACCTGTATCTTTAGGCCGTCTTTTGCGGCAATTTTTGCAACATTATCCATAATTTCGGCATGTGGTCCTGCGGTTACACCGATTTTAACGGCAGCCTTATCATCAGCCTTTTTGTCTTCCTCCTTCTCGCCGCCGCAGCCTGCGAGTGCTAGCACACATAAAGTTGTGATGGCAAAAATTTTAAATAATTTGTTCATTAAATTAAGCCTCCTTAATTTTATAACAGTTTATTTTTATTTAGCTTTTTGGAAAGCATATTGCCTAAAGATTGCATGCATTGGACCATGATTATTAAAACAATAACGGTTGTTATCATGACATCCATCTGGAATCTTTGATAACCATAGCGTATGGCAAGGTCGCCGAGCCCTCCGCCGCCAAGAGCCCCTGCCATGGCAGAATAGCCGATCAGGCTTATGATGGCAAGAGTAATGCCAAGAACTATGGAATGGAGTGATTCTGGTAATAGTACTTTAGTAATAATCTGCAGGGGGCGGGCCCCCATAGATTGTGCTGCCTCAATTACCCCGTGGTCAATTTCAAGCAGGGAGGATTCGATAATACGGGCGATGAAAGGTGCTGCACTTATGGTAAGAGGCACGATTGCCGCCGTAGTACCGATGGATGATCCTACGATGAAACGGGTAAGTGGAATGATTGCTACCATTAATATAATGAAAGGAGTTGAACGTGTGGCATTAATTATGGCCCCGAGTATGGAATTAATACCAGTATTTGGCAGAATATGATCCTTGCGAGTGACTGTTAAAATTACACCAAGGGGTATACCGATGAGGGTAGCAAGTATAGTGGAGGCGAAAACCATGTAACAGGTTTCAAAAAAGGATTTTATTAAAAGATCAATCATATCAGCACTCATAACCTATTACCTCCGTTTGTAATTTCTGCGCCTGTAGATATTCCAGGGCTTTTCGAATACCTTCCCTATCGCCGGAGATTTGGACAATAAGCGTACCGTAAGGAGTGTCTTTAAGCTGTTCGGTATTGCCATACATGATGCTGACATCAACATCAAAACGTTTCACCATACCGGAAACTACTGGTTTGCTTACGGAATCTCCGAAAAATGACAGCCGTACGACAGGTTTGCTTCCTTCTTTATATGTCGCACTGAGATTGAGACTTCTGACAAGCTTGACAAGATCAGCACTGGCGGTACTTCTGGCAAATTCTTGGGTGGTTGCATGCTGTGGATTGGTGAAAACATCAACAATGGAACCTTCTTCAACTATAACACCGTTTTCAATAACGGCCACCCGGTCACAGATAATTTTAACCACTTCTATCTGATGCGTTATGAGCATTATGGTAAGATTCATTTTTTTGTTGATATCCTTTAACAAGTCGAGGATAGATCTGGTCGTCTGAGGATCAAGTGCAGATGTTGCCTCATCGCAGAGAAGAACTTTAGGATTAGATGCCAGAGCACGAGCAATACCGACACGCTGTTTCTGACCGCCGGAAAGCTGACTTGGATGGTATTTTGCGCGGTCTTCAAGTTGGACAAGTTCCAGTAATGGGCGGACTCGTTTTTCTATTTCAGATTTACTCATGCCTTGGATTTCAAGGGGAAAAGCTATATTGCTGTAAACGGTCCGAGAAGCAAGGAGGTTAAAATGTTGGAAAATCATGCCGATACTCTGTCTTGCTTTCCGCAGTTCATTATCGTTCATGGCCGTAAGTTCTGCACCATCGACGAAAACTTGGCCGCCAGTTGGCTTTCCAAGCAGATTAATACAACGGACCAGAGTGGATTTGCCGGCGCCTGATAGACCAATAACACCAAAAATCTCACCTGGATTGACGGTAATGGTGGTTGGTTTTAAAGCGTGAATGTTACCGGCATCGCTAAAATAAGTTTTTTCCACATCAATAAGTCTTATCATGTCTGTCCTTCCCTATATTAAAAAACCCTTCACAGATTAGTGAAGGGTGATATACGCTCTCACTTCATCTGCCGGAATTACCTCCGATGGAATTAGCACCGTTCACTCTCGTGTGGTTGCCGTAGCGTCATAGGGCCAGTCCCTCATCTACTCTTGATGAAATTGGTGTTAAATTAGTGGATTAATAATACAATGGTTTTATATAATTGTCAACAAAAATATTTAAAAAAAAATAATAAAATACTTGCCTTTTATTAGATAAAGTGTTAAAGTATAAAAGAATTAGAGAAATGAAAGTAAAAACTGGAGGAATATTATGTCTGATAAATTTAGAGATACATTAACAGATCAGTTGATAGAAATTGTGTTAAGTCTGAAGGATAAGGAGCAGTGCTATAATTTTTTTGAGGATATTTGTACTGTAGGCGAAATAAAATCCATGTCCCAGCGGCTAGAAGTGGCGCGTATGCTTGATGCAGGTTGCATTTATGAGGCCATCGTGGAAAAAACGGGCGCCAGCACAGCAACCATTTCTAGGGTTAAGCGATGCCTAGTCTATGGTGCTGACGGATATAATTCCGTAATGCCACTTTTAAGAAAGGGGCTTAGCAAAGATGAATAAAACATATCAGGTACCATATGGAACTAAGGATATTCTGCCTGGCGAAATGAAGATACGCCGACGTATTGAGGACGCGATTATACGCGTTTTTGATATGTGGGGCTATGATGAAGTGAAAACGCCTGATTTTGAATATGCCGAACTTTTTGAGACGGCAGGCAAAAGCGGAGATTTTCGTTTTTTTGACCGTTGTAACCACCTCCTTGTACTCAGAAATGATATGACGGCGCCAATAGCAAGACTTACGGCAACTAGATTGCAGGGTGGGGAGAAGGTCAAAAGGTTGTGTTATTTGGCAAATCTTTATCGTTATGAAGAAATTCAGGAAGGGCGTCAATGCGAATTTGAGCAAGCAGGTGTGGAAATGCTGGGGGCATCTGGTGCTGCTGCAGATGCTGAGATTATAGTGCTTGCAGCAGAAGCGTTCCGTGCCGCAGGGCTTGAGGATTTTTCCTTCAGCCTGGGGCATGTAGGATTTATTGGCGGGCTAGCGGAAGAAGCGGGGTTCAGCGATGACCAGATAGTTCAGATAAAAGAATGCCTGCGCTACTACGATGCGGTAAAGATACAGGATATTGCCACCTCCGTTAATGGTATAAAACCGAAAATAAAACAGTTGTTTTCCGAATTTCTCTTCCTGCAGGGGGGTATTGAATTGCTAGAAAGGGTTGCTAAAGTTGTGACCAGCAAAAAATGTCTAGGAGCACTTGATAACCTGAAACAGATCTACGAATTAGTTAAAGCTTATGGTACGGCTGATTTTCTGAGATTTGATTTAGGGCTGAACAGATCCCTTGATTATTACACTGGTATGCTGTTTGAAGTATATTTGCCGGAAATGGGCTTTCCGGCAGCAGGCGGCGGTCGTTATGACAAGATGATGGATAAATTTGGTGTCAGATGTCCGGCAACGGGATTTGCCATAGGTGTTGAAAGGCTGATTCTTTCACTGGCCCGTCAGGGCAATGTTGTATCAAGTAGGAACTGGGATATATTCGTAGCTTGGCAGGAAGGAAATTTAAAGAAAGCCATCGCCGCGGCGGCAAATCTGCGTGAAGAAGGGCACAGTGTAAAACTTGCAGCCGAGGCCATGGGGCAGAAAGAAGCGCTGGAAGCGCTGGATGAAAACGGTTGTGCTACGCTTTTTTACGTATGAGGATGATATTATGGAAAATCATATTACAATAGCCCTTCCAAAGGGTAAATTATTTAAAACATCTGTTAAGCTTTTGGGAATGGCAGGCTATAGTGCTGAAAATGTTACCGAAGATTCACGTAAGCTGGTAATAGTAAATGACAAAACTAAAGTGCGCTTTATAATAGCAAAAACTGTTGATCTACCCACATACGTTGAATATGGGGCGGCGGATATCGGGATTATAGGCAAGGATGTATTATTGGAAGAGAAAAAGGATGTAGTTGAACTTCTGGATTTAGGTTTCGGGCGTTGCCGACTTATGTTAGCAGTACCGGAGCATATACAGAAACATCGCCTTACGGATTATGCTCATCTACGTGTGGCTACCAAGTATCCGAATTGTGCTAAGGAATATTTCAACAGTCTCGGCATCCAGACGGAGATCGTGAAACTCAACGGTTCTATCGAACTCGGGCCTATTGTTGGGCTTAGTGAACTGATTGTCGATATTGTGGAAACTGGGCGCACACTGAAAGAGAATCATTTAGTGGAAGTGGATTCAATTTTTACGGCTACGGCAAGGTTAATTGCTAATCGTGCAAGCTTTAAGTTAAAGTTTGAACGTCTTCACAAACTTACCGAAGACCTGCGGGAAATATTGAATAAGGGAGAATGAAAATGCAAGTTATTGATGCCAGAGAAATGGATGTTAGGGAGATAGCATCTTTAATGAAGAAAAAAGCTTTTGATGAATGCGAATTATCGCCTGGAATCCAAGCGGCCGTTACGGAAATGTTCGGCGAGGCTCTTACCGCAGCGCAGGTTGTGGATAAAATTGTAAGCGACATACGTGAAGACGGTGACAAGTTATTTTATTACACCAAACTAATAGATGGTGTGAAACTGACCGCGGAGAATATTCGCGTTGAGGACGGAGAATTTGCTGAGGCGGAACAGCTAGCAGATTATGAGGTAGTGGAAGCTATAAAACGTGCCATTGCCAATGTAACGAAGTTTCATGAGGGGCAAATGCCTAAAACATGGCTCACGAACAGGGATTACGGTGCATTTCTAGGACAGAAGGTGACTCCTGTTGATTCTGTGGGTATTTATGTACCAGGCGGTACAGCAGCATATCCGTCATCCGTCATTATGAATGCATGTCCTGCAAAAGTTGCCGGAGTACCCAAAATTGTTATGGCAGTTCCGCCGGGAAAAGATGGTAGGATAAATCCATACGTCTTGGTAACGGCAAAACTCATCGGGGTCACTGAAATATATAAAATTGGTGGCGCCCAGGCGGTTGTCGCACTGGCATTTGGAACATCCGTGGTGCCGAAAGTGGAAAAAATCACGGGTCCTGGAAATATTTTCGTAACTTTGGCGAAGAAGGCGGTTTATGGACACTGTGATATAGATATGCTGGCAGGGCCAAGTGAAATTTTAATAATTGCGGATAACAGTGCCGATCCTGAGTATTTGGCTGCTGATCTTTTGAGTCAAGCAGAACACGACCCCTTGGCCAGTGCAATTTTAGTGACGGACAGTGAGAGAGTTGCGGGTTCTGTCGCTAGGGAGGTTGAGATCCAGCTTGATATGTTGCCGAGAAAAGAAATTGCAGGCGTCTCTCTTGAGAATCAGGGCAAGATTATTTTGGCAAAAGATATGGAAACGGCAATCGAAATGGCAAATATTTCGGCACCTGAACATTTGGAACTCATGACAAAGGAGCAATTTGGCTTGCTGCCATACATAAGAAACGCTGGCGCAATTTTCATGGGAGCATATTCACCTGAACCGCTAGGTGACTATTATGCAGGTCCTAACCATATTCTGCCGACCGGTGGTACGGCAAGGTTCTATTCAGTACTGAACGTGGAAACATTTATGAAAAAAACAAGTATTATCGCATATACAGCCCCGGCACTTGCTACCGTGGCAAAGGACATTATAGCAATGGCGGAAGCGGAAGGATTGAGAGGCCACGCTAATGCAATCCGTAAGCGTATAGAGGGGAAGTGATGCGATGGATTTTGTTACACGTCGAAGTCTCAATGACATTGAAGAATATAAAGTGGAATATGTTGCTGCTGAGATTATCGTAAATGCCAATGAGAATAATTTCCCAATACCTGAAAAAGTAGCGGAAAAAATAGAAAAAATTGCTAAGGACTTTCCTTTCAATAGATATCCGCCCATCAAAGCTGAGAATTTATGCGAAACGATTGCGGAGGGACTGGAACTTTATACTGAAAACGTCAAGATTGGCAATGGATCAAGCGAACTACTGCAGACAGCCTGCTATGTATTTGGGGGTTTGGGTAAAAAAATTGCCATACCATATCCTTCATTTTCCATGTACGGAGTATATGTTCAAATGTCTGACAGTACTGCAGTTCAGTATCACTTATCTGATGACGGATTCCTGGATGCAGATAAACTCATATCATTTTGTCGTAAAGAGAATCCTGATCTGCTGATTATTTGCAATCCTAACAATCCGACTGGCAATTATAATGAACTTTCAGTGGTTGAAAAAATTATAGGTGCCGTGCAATGTCCCGTAATAGTTGATGAAGCGTATATGGAATTTGCGGACGGCAAGGACGTGCCGCTTCTTGACATGAGGCCTTTAGATAAAGTTTGGCTGGTAGCTGGCTCCACATTAAGTCTTATAGGAAACTACAGTAATTTAATATGTTTTCGCACTTTTTCTAAAGCCTACGGTCTTGCCGGACTGCGCTGCGGATATGCTGTGGGCACAGCACAGCTTATAAAACTTTTGGGTAAGGCTTTGCTGCCATATAACGTAAATTCATATTCACTTATGGTGGCAAAAGTGGTTTATGAAAATAAACTGCTTTATAAAACAATGGTTAAAACCATTAGGGAAGAGCGTGACAAAATGGCGGGATTTCTGCGGAAACTTGGGTTCAGTGTTTGGCCTTCATCTACTAATTTTCTTCTGTTTTGCGCCCAGGGATTCTTGAGTGAAAAACTGGCGGCTGCTTGCGGAAAAAAATATGGCGGGAATCTTCCCGATGTGGTTGCCAGTGGTAAAATGTTGTACAGATATTTTCTGGAAAACGGCATTCTGGTACGGGATTATACCACACATCCTTATCTGACAGGCTGTCTGAGAATTACGTTAGGACGTCCTGAAGAAAATAAAATTATTCTGGATAAACTTGTCGCATTAAATACGGAGGTGCGATTATGAGAAACGGTGTATGTAAAAGAGAAACCTTGGAAACAAAAATAAGCGTTACGTGGGAGCTGGATGGAAGCGGCAGCGCCGATATAAGGACAGGTATTGGGTATTTTGACCATATGCTTACCCTTTTAGCCAAGCACAGCTTTACTGACCTTAAACTTAAAGTCACGGGAGATTTGGAAGTGGATGGGCATCATATAGTGGAAGATTGCGGCTTAACCCTCGGCAGGGCGTTGAAAGATGCCTTGGGTGATAAAGCAGGTATTCATCGCTACGGTACATGTTTTATGCCTATGGATGAGACTTTGGCACAGATTGTTATAGATTTTTCTGGCCGCCCCCTTCTGGTATTTGAAGGTGATGTGCCAAAAGTACAGCTCGGAATGTATGATGCGGAACTGACAGAGGAATTCTTCCGTGCCTTGGCAGCAGAAGCAGGACTTACCCTGCACATCAGGATAATATACGGTAAGAATACGCACCATATTATAGAAACGATTTTTAAAGGATTTGCCCGTGCCCTTTCTGAAGCGGTTGCCATAGACGGGCGTGTGAAAGGCATTATGAGCAGTAAGGGAGTATTATGAGCGATAAGATAGTAATAGTCGATTACGGTATGGGCAACCTCCACAGCGTTAGCAAGGCAGTTGCTGCCGTTGGAGTGGAACCTGTAGTTACAAGTGACAAAAAGATAATTGCTGCTGCGGAAAAAATCATTTTGCCGGGTGTTGGTGCATTTGGCGACTGCATGGCAAATATGGAACGCTTTGACCTGGTACCAGTAATTAAGAATGTTATGGACAGCGGGCGTCCTTTTCTGGGAATCTGTCTCGGGCTTCAGATACTGTTTGAAGGCAGCGATGAAGCCCCGGGAGTAAAGGGATTCGGGTATTTTAAGGGATACGTAAAATATCTGGCAGTTAATGAGAAAATACCCCATATGGGCTGGTACCAACTTATATTAAAAAGCCCATCACCTATTATGAAGGATGCCGGCGGGGAGTATGTCTACTTTGTCCATAGTTACCATGCAGAGCCGGAAGATGAATCTATTATTACATCCGTTTGCAATTATGGAAAAGAAATTACTGCGTCCATAGGGCGCAATAATGTGCAAGCTGTTCAGTTTCATCCGGAAAAGTCCAGTAGGACGGGACTTGCAATTCTAAAATCTTTTAAGGAGTGGTGGCTATGATTATATATCCGGCAATAGATATTCGGGGCGGGCGCTGCGTGCGTTTGACTGAAGGAAGATTTGACAAGGAGACTGTCTTTGCTGATGATCCGGCAGAGATGGCCGTAAAATGGGCTGAATGCGGGGCCAGGTATTTGCATTTGGTTGATCTTGACGGAGCGCTGGCTGGTGAAAGCAGGAACATTGAAGTCATAAAAAGGATTCTTGCGGCTACAACTATACCGGTGCAGTTTGGCGGAGGGATTCGTACCATGGAAAATATTTCCAGATTACTGGAGGTAGGAGTAAGTCGCGTTATTTTAGGCAGTGCGGCAGTAAAAAATCCTGATCTTATAGAAGAGGCATGCAAAAAATATCCCTATCAGATAGCCGTGGGCATTGATGTGAAAAATGGTGACGTGGCTATTGAAGGATGGGAAAAGGGCAGCGGTATGGGAGCCATAGAACTGGCCAAAAGAATGGCGGCAAGTGGCGTTGATAAAATTATTTTTACCGATACCAGCCGTGATGGTATGTTGACTGGGGTCAACGCTGAAGCAACGGCGAAACTGGCTGAGGCCGCAAAGGTGGATGTGATAGCCTCAGGCGGGACAGCATCCCTTGGTGACATAAAAAAACTCCTTAAATACAAAGGTATTTCAGGATGCATTATTGGAAAAGCTATTTATACGGGGGCCATTGATTTAAAAACGGCGCTCAGATTAGCAGAGGAGGCAGATAATAATGCACACTAAAAGAATTATCCCCTGCCTTGACGTAAAAGAAGGCCGTGTAGTCAAGGGAACCAATTTTGTAGGACTGCGTGATGCAGGAGATCCTGTAGAACGGGCGGCGGCTTATGACGTGGAAGGCGCAGACGAGCTGGTATTTCTGGACATTAACGCCTCATATGAAGGCCGCAAGGCTATGCTGGATGTTATAAGAAGAACAGCAGGTGAGGTTTTCATGCCGCTTACTGTCGGCGGCGGTATAAGTACCGTGGATGATATACGGAACGCCCTGCGGGCAGGTGCCGATAAGACATCGGTTAATTCCGCTGCGGTGAGAAATCCTAATCTAATTGCAGAAGGGGCTCGGTTATTTGGAAACCAATGTATCGTGCTGGCACTGGATGCCCATATCTGTGGTGATAATAAATGGGAAGTCTACGTGGAAGGGGGCCGCAAACCTACTGGAATAGACGCTGTGGAATGGGCAAAACGCGCAGTGGATTTGGGAGCCGGAGAAATACTTTTAACAAGTATGGATGCTGACGGTACCAAGGCAGGATATGATATTCCCCTGACAAAAGCCATAAGCAGTGTGGTAAATGTTCCTGTTATAGCATCAGGAGGCGCGGGAAAACTGGAAGATTTTTATGAGGTTCTGGCAGAAGGCGGTGCCGATGCAGTACTTGCGGCATCTGTTTTTCACTATAAAACTTTTACCATAAAACAGGTGAAGGAATATCTGAAAGGGAAAGGTATTGAGGTGAGGTCATAATGCAGATAGATTTTGCGAAGATTAAATTTGATGAAAAAGGACTGGTTCCCGCAATAGTGCAGGATATCAGGACGGGAGCCGTATTGATGCTGGCCTATATGAATGGTGAATCTTTAGCCCGTACGGCGGAAACAGGCTATACATGGTTTTGGAGCCGCATCCGGAATGAGTTGTGGAATAAAGGTGCCACCAGCGGCAATGTGCAGAAAGTCGTAAGCATTACATATGACTGTGACGGGGACGCTCTTCTGGTTGAAGTTGAACAGACTGGCAATGCCTGTCATACAGGTGCATATTCATGTTTCCAGAATCCACTGTGGAGGAGAGATAATACGCCTGTTCCTGAAATGGATGGTATCCCAGGCATTTTAGCTGAGCTTTACAGGGTTATTCAGGAAAAACGCGAAAACGGCGGCGAAAAATCTTATACTAAATATCTTTTCATGTCAGGACAGGATAAGATCCTTAAAAAAGTGGGCGAAGAAGCTGCAGAGACTATCATAGCATCAAAAAATAACAGCAAGGATGAAGTACTGTATGAAATGTCGGATCTTTGGTATCACTGTTTGGTACTTCTTGCGTATCATAATATTACCCCAGGAGAATTGCTCTATGTATTAAGCGGGCGCCGGGGAAAAGAAAACAACAGCAAATATTAAACATTAAAACGGATTTTTTGTTGTTTACTTCGTTATTACCTTAATTATAAAAAACAATCTTCCAAATATCAAAACGGATAAAGTCTATAAATACGTGAGTTAGACTAATTATGACCATTTTCGAAAAAAAGATTATATTTATTGTGACATATATAATAAAAGAGTGTTATAGTAGAAAGGTACATGATTTTACTACTATATAATATAATTATGGAGTGAATAGAATGGCGCTTACGAAATTACGCAAGGAAATCGATGAGGCCGTAAAGACCCCGATATTTAATATGTCAAGTGAAGAGCTGGTTAAGGAAGCCCTGAAGAATGAAGAAGGAATACTTTCAAACACCGGCGCATTGTGTGTTTTTACTGGTAAACACACGGGGCGCTCACCTAACGACAAATTTTTTGTCGACGATGAAGTTACCCATGATGAAATATGCTGGGCAAATAACAATGCCTGCACATATGAGACTTTTGAAAAACTTTATAAAAAGATGCTGGCTTACGCCAGAGAGCATAAGATGTATGTTACTGACGTTTATGCCGGGGCTGACAAAGAGTACCGCATACCGTTGCGTTTTATTAATGAACTTGCATGGCAGTAGCTGTTTGTAAAAAATCTTCTGATAAGTGACGAAGAAGTGCCTGCCGATGCGGAAGGATTTACGGTTCTCTCCATGCCTTCAGTACTGGCTGACCCTGAAGAGGACGGGACAAATTCCGAGACATTCATCATTTTGAATTTAACGGAAAAAGTCATATTGGTTGGCGGGGGCCGTTATGTAGGCGAACTGAAAAAAGGTATTTTTACAGTAATGAATTATCTCCTGCCAAAACGCAGTGTTTTCTCCGTGCACTGTTCTGCAAATATTGGAAAAAACGGCGATTCAGCCCTGTTTTTCGGACTTTCAGGTACAGGAAAAACCACGTTGTCTGCTGATAAAAGGCGGTTTCTTGTGGGCGATGATGAGCATGGCTGGAGTGATGAAGGTATTTTTAATATTGAAGGCGGATGTTATGCCAAGTGCATTGGCCTGACGGGAAAAGCGAAATCGCAAATTTACCGTGCTATTAGAGATAGAGCAGTTTTGGAAAATGTGGTTCTGGATGATAATAGAATTCCTGATTATACTGATTCTTCAACAACTGAAAATACCCGTGCAGGATGTCCCCTGAATTATATTGATAACGCTGTCTTTCCCAGTGTTGCATGGCACCCGAAAACCATTATTTTCCTTACTGCAGATGCATTTGGGGTTCTGCCGCCTGTGGCAAAACTGTCGACAGAGCAGGCTATGTATCATTATCTTGCAGGATACACCAGTAAACTTGCCGGTACGGATGGGGGAATAACAGAGCCCCAGGCTGCGTTTTCCATTGGTGTTGTCGAGCCGTTCCTGCATTTGCCCCCGCTAACCTATGCAAAAATACTGGGAGCAAATATTGATAAACATGCAGTGGATGTTTATTTGGTGAACACTGGCTGGTGCGGTGTCCCTTACGGTACTGGCAGCCGCATAAAACTTAAATATACCCGGGCGATTGTTGATGCCATTTTGGACGGAAGTTTGAAGAAACAGGAGATGAAGGAATTTCCAATCTTTAAATTAAAGGTTCCTGTCCATTGTACAGGCGTGCCGGATGAATTATTTGATCCTACTTAGAGTGATAAAAAAGCGTATGATAAACAGCTTCACAAACTGGCGGGGCTGTTTAATGAAAACAACAAAGAATTTGCTGGACTGATGGAAAAAGATATTTTAAATGCCGGTCCGGACTTTTAGCGGTTAAATATTTACTCCTCCTGATATGCAGGAGGGGTATTTTTATACAATTATCTTTACAAACATATTTATTGCTTGGTATAATATTTTCAGAAAAATAACTGTATTTATACAGGAGAAGATGAATGTTAAAAAAAATTTTACCGGTTCTTATTTTCACAATGACTGTATCATCTGCGTTTGCTATAGAACGCAGTGAACTGAATACGGATTTTTTTGACAGGTTCAATGATCAGTATTTAGTTCAGTATGTAAATGAAGCCATTGATACCAACCACAATGCAAAAATGGCAACAATAAGGGTTGAGGAATACAGGCAGAACGTAAAGGCTACGTTTGCTCAGGAACTGCCCTACTTAGGGATAAACCCTTCCTTTATGTGGAACAAGATGCCAAACTATGACCTCTTAAACGATCTTAATATGAAAAGGCATGCTTTTGCGTTGCCATTTACGGTAAGTTATGAGGTCGATCTTTTTTCAAGCAATAAAGAGAATACCAAAAGTCAGAAAAAGTCATACGAGATGGGTTTGCTGGATGAAAAAACCGTCTACATTTCACTTTTGACGGATGTTGCATCGGCATATACTAATATTCTCCAGTATGACAAACTGATAATCGAACAGGAGAAATTGCTGGATAATTACCGGCAGATCCTGATGGACGATACCAAGAAATTTTCCCGTGGGGTCATTACAGATACTGACCTGAACAACTCTAAATTAAACCTGGAAATGCTGAATGTGGAAATGGAAACCCTTATCAAACAGAGGGAGTCTCTTTTAATGGAACTTGCAACACTCGTTGGCAGGAACGTTGACGAAAGCAGCCAGCTGCCGAGGGGCAATTTTGATGCTTTTGAGTATGGAGGGACCATCCCCACGGAGATAGAATCAGATGTAATTTTTTCCAGGCCTGATGTCTTAAAAGCTGAAAAGTATTTGGAAAAGGCGAAACTAGATGTAAGTGTTGCCAGGAAAAATTTCCTGCCAAAATTCGACATTACCGGGATGCTTATATTCAACACTATGATTCCCGGCTGGGGCTGGAGCACAGCACTCGGTTCCCTGATGGCGGGGTTGACGCAGGACCTGTTTACTGGAGGAAGGACTGCTGCTACTCACAGATACCAGAAAGCAAGATATGAGGAGCTTTTGGAGAGTTATACGGAGACGGGACTTGAGGCAGCCGAAGAGGTTAATATGTCCCTCTGCTATATCAAACACGATAGTTTGGTAGAAGATAATATTAAGGAAGAATTATCGCTCAATACGAAAAATCAGTATAATGCACAGAAAATGCTGGACAGGGGAGTTATATCAAGAAGCCAGAATCTGACGGTAAAGAACCAGTGCATCAGCAGCAATATGGATTTAGCAAAAGCCAAAACCCAGAGAATAATGGATTATTATACGTTATATAAATTCGTAGGAGGGCAATTATAATATGAAAAAGGTTCCAATATTAATTTTAGTCCTTTTAGTTATAGGTGGACTGTATTGGTTTTTTAACTCAAATGGAAAAAGCAACCCTAATGAACTTACCCTGTATGGAAATATTGAAATCCGCCAGGTGGATTTAAGCTTCCAGTCAGGAGGACAGATTGCACAACTCCTTAAAGAGGAAGGCGATTCCATAAAGGCAGGGGAACTGCTTGCTGTTATAGACGCCAAGGACTATGAGGCCAACCTTACGAAGGCGAATGCCGACATTGAAGTTGCCATCGCCAAATTGCAGGATGCAAATGACAAATACGGGAGAAATGCTCCGCTTGGCGTTGATGACACAGTTTCCAAACAGGACGTCGAATCTTTATATAACAATAAAAATGTGGCAAATGCCGAATATAATGCCGCTGTTGCAAACAGGGATTATATCCAGAACCAGTTGGATTATACGAAACTTTATGCTCCGGATGACGGGATAATAATGATCCGCGTCCAGGAGCCTGGTGCAACGGTTTCCAAAGGGCAGACGATTTATACCGTGGCAAAGACGAGACCATTATGGGTCAGGGCTTACGTGAATGAACCGGATCTCGGAAATATAAAATACGGACAGAAAGTTCGGGTATATACGGATTCAGTTAATCCGAAGACCGATAAAAAACGTGAATATGAAGGGCAGATCGGTTTTATTTCATCAGTTGCAGAATTTACTCCGAAAACGGTTCAGTCAACGGATACAAGACCGCTTCTGGTATATCGCATCCATGTTTATATTAACGATGTGGACGAATACATAAAACAGGGAATGCCTGTTACCATTAATGTTGATTTGGGTGGGGACGATAGCTCTAAAAAAGAGCAGGAAATCAAGTGATAAATGCAGTAGAAATCAGGAACTTAACAAAAAAATTCGGGGATATAACCGCTCTTGACGGGCTTTCCCTTAATATTGAAAAGGGAAAAATTACTGGCCTTATAGGAGCGGATGGAGCTGGGAAAACTACTCTTTCAAGGACGATAATAGGATTATTGGTTCCTGACGCAGGTGAAATTTCCGTTCTTGGCTTCAATCCTGCAACTCAGAAAAATGACCTTATTGTGCATATAGGCTATATGCCACAGAAATTTGGGTTGTACGAAGATCTCTCCGTCCTCGAAAATTTGATACTTTATGCTGATTTAAAAGACGTACCGCATGATTTTGACAAAATGCTGGAATTCACAAGTCTGACTACCTTCCAGAACAGGCTGGCAGGCGATTTGTCGGGCGGGATGAAACAGAAGCTGGGTTTGGCCTGTACGCTTTTAGGAAATCCGGCTTTTTTAGTTTTAGATGAGCCATCCGTCGGTGTAGACCCTATTTCCCGCAGGGATTTAATGAGAATGGTCCGGGAAATGATGGGGTCTGAAACTACGGTCTTGTGGTCGACTGCATATTTAGATGAGGCTCACAGCTTTGACACGTCCGTAGTAATTGATAAGGGCAAAATTATTTATGACGGCATTCCTTCAGCACTCGGAGCTACAGCCCAGGAGTTTCAAGATAAGGTCATAGAACTTATGGGCGGATATAAAGAAGAAGAATCACAGATTGCTAAAAATTACAGATATAGGGCTGCCGAAGTGGATTTAACCGTTGAAGCAGATAATCTGGCTAAAAGATACGGAGATTTTTATGCGGTGAAAAATAATACGCTCAAGATCAAGAAGGGAGAAATTTTTGGGCTCATTGGGCCTAACGGGGCGGGAAAATCTACGTCATTTAAAATGATGTGCGGACTTGCAAGGCCGACGGAAGGCACTGCAAGGATTATGGGAATTGATATTAGGACTGACCCTGAAAGGGCCCGCTCTAATCTGGGATATATGGCGCAGAAATTTTCACTTTATGGGACCCTGACAGTAGAGGAGAATTTGGAATTTTTCGGTGCCGCCTATGGCATTGGTATTTTGGACAGGGGAAAACGCATTGATGATATTATGGAAATTTTCAGCCTTAAGGAATATGCCGACCAGAAAAGCGAGGATCTGCCGCTCGGTTTAAAACAGAGACTTTCAATGGCCTGCGCCCTTATTCATAATCCCCCGATATTATTTCTTGATGAGCCGACATCCGGCGTAGATGTTCGGATGCGCCGTGGTTTTTGGAATCATATTACATCCCTTGCTAAAAAAGGCGTAACAGTCATGGTTACTACCCATTTTATGGATGAGGCCGAATACTGTGACCGAATCAGTCTTTTTTACCACGGGGAAACCATAGCCATAGGAACTCCTGCAGAATTGAAGGAAAAGGCGGGGGCTACTACCATGGAAGATGCATTTATTAATCTTATAAAAGAGAGCGAGAAACAATGAAAGTACTACTTGCTTTAATAAAAAAAGAAATAAAGCAGATGCTGCGTGATTCAAGCTGTATAATAATAGCGTTCGTATTGCCGGTTATTTCCATTCTGATATATATGTATGGTGTAAACCTTGATTCTAATACGGTAACGATAGGGATTAAAAATGATGATAACAACAATCCCGAAATTGCAACGCTTATAAAATCTTTCGGACACAGTAAGTATATTAATTCAGCAATTCTTTATACTGATGAGGAACTTGAAGAGGCAATAAGTAACTCTAAAATAAAAGGAGCCGTAGTAATTCCCAATGATTTTTCCACAAAATTGTCCAGAGGACAGAATGCGGAACTGCTGGTAATTACTGACGGTTCGGAAGCAAATACGGCAAATTATGTCCAAAGTTACATTACCAGTATTGCTAACGGTTGGCTTGCGTCAAGCAAATACAGAACGAATATGTCCGTACCTATTATTTCACCTGAAGTAAGATTCTGGTACAATTCGGATCAGGACAGCCATTATTTCATAATGCCTGGATCAATGGCAACATCAATGACACTAATTGGAATTCTGCTTACTTCCCTTGTTGTAGCTAGGGAATGGGACAGGGGGACGATGGAAGTCCTTTTGTCCACAAGGGTAAGGCCGATTTATCTGGTTTTAAGCAAATACATTCCGTACTTTGTTTTAGGCATGGCATCACTTGCTTTTAGCGTTTTTTTATGTATTTTTGTTTTCGGGATACCATTTATGGGAAGTTTTCTGAGTCTCTTTGTGGTAAGCGGACTGTTCCTGTTTGCATGTCTTGGCATAGGGATAATGATTTCCACTTTGCTCAGGAATCAGTTTCAGGCAAGTTTGGTTGCAATTGGCGTGGGGTTCATGCCTGGACTTATGTTATCGGGAATGGTATTCCCCATAAATTCCATGCCTGATATTCTGCAGAAGCTGACTATGTTTCTGCCGCCAAGATATTATGTTGCATTTATTGAAAGTGAGTTCATGGCCGGCTCGGTCAAGAAGATTATTATAGAAAATGCCGTGTTTTTGACAATTCTGGGATTGCTGCTTTTTGCGGTTGTCCTGAAAAATACTAAAACAAGGCTGGAGAGGTAAGGCGAAATGGGATCAGGTTTCTTACGCAGGGTTTTTGCGCTTATAAAAAAAGAATTTATAACTACTTGGAAAGATCCTAAAAGCAGGTCCATTATTGTCTTTCTTCCGCTTATGCAGCTTATAATTTTTGCCAATGCCGCTACGATGGAAGTTAAGAATATAGACATGGCGGTACTTGATCGTGATAAATCCGTGGAATCGCGCGAGCTTATTTCCAGGTATGAAAGTTCCCCAAGATTCAGACATATTTATTATATGGATACTGAAGTTGAACTGCAGGAGAAAATGGATAATCAGGAAGTGCAGATTGGGATGTATATAAATAATGATTTTTCCAACAGCATAAAAAAACAGAATCCTATTGAACCAGCAACGCTTTTAATCATAGGTGACGGCAGACAGACGAATTCCTCTGCAATAGCGACGGGTTATGCTTCACAGATAATTGCCGAATATAGCCAGGAAGTCACGCAAAGGCGGGGAACAGCCATAGACGCCATTGTCAGGAACTGGTTTAATCCCAATGCCGAATATCAGTGGTATGTTTTGACGATAATTGTTGCCATGCTGTCAGTCGTCGTGACTCTTATTCTGACAGCACTTTCTGTTGCCAGGGAAAGGGAAATGGGTACATTCGACCAGCTTATCGTGAGCCCTCTTTCATCATTTGAAATTCTTCTTGGCAAAACAATAACGCCTCTTGTCATTGCGATGGGCATGGCATGTTTGATGGCTGCCGCCGTAACGGGTATTTTTGAAGTTCCCTTTAACGGGTCCTTTCCCATGTTTATGCTTTCAATGTTTATATCTCTCTTATCCATAGTAGGGGTGGGACTCTTTATTTCCTCAATTGCCAATACTCAGCAGCAGGCAATTCTTTATGTCATGACATTCATGATGCCGTCAATGTTGCTTTCGGGATTTATTTCACCCATAGAAGATATGCCAGAGGCTCTGCAATATTTTACATATCTTAACCCAATAAGATTTTTTATGAAACTTACAAGAGGCATTTTTCTGAAGGGCATAGGGATAGAAGAAGTAATAGTAAACCTTATACCTCTTATACTCATAGCGGTCCTCACATTGACGCTTGCTGCTAAAACATTTAAGAGTAAACTCGAGTAACAGCACTCAGAATAGTTTTTAAAAAATTTTTAATTAGCTATTGCTAACCTGAAAAATTTATGTTAAAATAATTTATAGTTAGAACTAACTAACCAATGTGCAAAGTGATTTTGTGTGCCCCTTCTGGATTTTGTTTTTGACCTTGACCATCACCCTGTGTTTTCTTTAATAAGTACATGGGTTCAATTTTTTGCACATTGGTTAGCAAAGGCTAACAATGGAGGCTTGGGATGGAACTGTTAGGATTCAGAAATTTTGATGAATTGCTTGCTTTTCACTGTTCGCCAGTTCTTATAGGAATTAAACCCGCCAATCTGATTTCACGGCCAAACGGCAAACATGGGGAAATAAATTCCCTGCTGCATGTTTATAACAGTCAATTTCGGGAGCGGGGGCTAATTTCCCGGAAACGGTGCGGCTGTTCAAGGCGTAATTTATTACTTATATATAATGAAAAAAAATTACAGTAGTTACTGAAAAAGGAAAGATACAGGGCATATCTCATAGCGGCCGGTTATAAAAATGACGGTAGGCTGGAGGATGATCTGGAAAAACTGGAACAGAGGCTGCAGGAGGCGGAGAAATTTCCCTACGAAATAGGAGTATTTTTAGGATATCCGTTGGGAGACATTTTAGGGTTTGTCCTTCACAAAGGGCATGACTATAAATATACAGGTTATTGGAAAGTTTACGGCGATGTAAAGTAAGCCCGAAAAGTTTTTGCGGCCTATGAAAGTTGCCGGGATTTCCTGGTTAGAAAAGTAGCTGAAGGCATACCGCTTTATGAAGCGGTATCTGTAATATAGGGAAAACATAAGGTGAAACAAGGAGGCAAATTATGAAAGTTCCCGTAATTTTCTGGTCCAGTACCGGAAACACAACGATGATGGCTGAAGCTGTTGCAGATGCAATAAATGCAGCCGGCGGGGAAGTCATGCTGCTTGAAGTAGGCCAGACAACAGCAGCTGATGCTGCGAAATATCCTGCCCTGCCCCTCGGCTGTCCTGCCATGGGAGTCGAGACATTGGAAGAGGTTGAATTTGAACCGTTCTTTGCAGAACTGGAAGGTTCCTTAAAAGGTAAAAAAGTCGTACTGTTCGGCTCTTACGGCTGGGGCGGAACCTACATGCAGGATTGGGAAAACAGGGTACGTGCTGCAGGCGCCGAACTTTTAGCGGACGGCGTGCTGGCTATGGCTACGCTTGATGACGCTGCTTTAGGGCAGTGTGCTGAAATAGGCAAAAAAATTGCCGGACAAATTTGCTGCTATCTGCTTTTTAATTAAAGCAAATGAATATTTTCTCCTCCAAATAAAAGAACCTGTCGTAAGGCAGGTTCTTTTATTTTCAGAATACAATTTTAATGTGGATGTTAAATGGTATAATATATAATATTATAGAAGAAAAAATTTAGGATAGCAGTCATGAAGAAATTTATTAACCTGTTATTGGCGATTATAATTGCACTTGCAGGCCATACTTTTTTATACCAGCCAGATAAAACAGAAATAAAAACGGCGTTTTCCATGCCCGCTGAAGCAGCCTACCAGAAAAAGGATTCCATCTTAAAGGGACAGCTGAAGATATCCGTCCTTAACGTGGGACACGGGGATGCCATCCTGCTTGAAGGCTGCGGTAAGACGATAATGGTTGATGTGGGGCACTCCAGAAACCAGGATATACTGTTGCGGAAACTTGCCGAATGCGGCATTACCAGGATTGATGAAATTATTTTAACCCATCATCACCAGGACCATATCGGGAATATTTTAACGATAGCGCAAAGATACAAACCGAAATTAATTTACGACAGCGGCATGCCAAACAGTGAAGGTGTCACATCGCAGAAGCTCGAGGAAGCTTTCAGGACGGGGCGTTATAATAGACAGATACTGAAGGCCGATGACAAGATAACCCTTGGAGACGGCTACTGGATTGAAGTGCTGGCACCAGGAGACTATTTAGATAAGAAAACATATGCCAGAGTAAACAATACCAGTCTGGTCTTCATGCTTCATTACTGGGATTTCACAATGATGTTCACAGGCGATACGGGAAATCCCGTAGAAGCAGCAATGGCTGCCAGATACGGCAGCCATTGCTGAAAGCGGATGTTTTAAAAGTTGCTCACCATGGTAGCCGTACGCCGTCCAATTACCGATTTATAAGCCGCATAAAACCTGAGTATGCACTGATTAGCTGCGGTGACTTTGAAAAATACCATCATCCCAACCAGAATGTCGTGGGGGCACTGCAGCATTTAGGAGCAACAATTTATACGACCAACAGGGAGGGGGATATTACTGTAATGACAGATGGAAATGATTTTTCAGTAACTATAGAGCAACAGAGACAGGCAGCATAGGTGACAGTTCTGTTCCGTCTGCCAGTTTCACGTTTTCCACTTTGGCTTCTTCAGCCTGTTTCTGGCTGAGGAAGCCATATTTTTGCATGGCGGAAAGTACTAGAATTTGGCGTTTCTTGCAGCCTCCAGGATTTTCAAAGGGATTCAAAGCGGAAGGCGCATAGGGCATTGCCGCAAGCACTGCAGCCTCAGGCAAAGTGAGTGTCTGTGGCGTTTTATCAAAATATATTTCGGCAGCCTTGGTAATTCCCTTGGCACCGGCGCCAAAATAAGTGGTGTTCAGGTAGAGCTCCAATATATCATCCTTGCTGTAGTAATGCTCAATTATCAGGGAAAAACAGGCTTCTTCTAATTTGCGTCCAAGGCTCTGTTCGTTGCTCAGAAAAATATTTTTTACAAGCTGCTGGGTTATAGTGCTGCCTCCTTGCACGACATTGCCCTCAGAAATATTCACCATAATGGCACGCACAATACTATTAATTGCTATGGGACCGTGCTGGTAGAAATCGTGATCTTCAATGGCTATGATTGCGTGTTGCATATCGATGTGGATATTTTCCAGTTTGACATAATCCTGGCCATCGCGGATAGGATCAATGACATCTTCCATGTTAAAAGCTTCAAAAGCTTTCTGGAAATGTTCGGGCCATTCACTGCTGTCGGGAAGGAAGGAAAGAAAAATGTTCATCATAACTTTTCTTTCCGTTTTATCCATCTTGGTCTGTTCTGACTGTTCCTGCGCTGTCGGAGGTTTTGCCGGCTGTTCTGGCTTGACGCTGTCATATGCCGCCATTCCGGCAAAAATAAGTGCCGCCATTAGAAGAATTTTAAACATTATCAAAAACCTCGTACTTTCTGGTTAATATTATTGTAACAGGAAAGAAGGTTACTGGCAAAAAAATACTATGAAAAACAAGAGTAAAGTAGTAAAATATAATATACAAAATGGGTAAGTGTGTCCTTGAGACAGCGAAACCCATGGAAAACTGCGGCTAAGAAAAAAATAACAAAAACTGTTTTAGAATTATACATAGAAACTGTATAATCACAAATTATAAAGGAGGCCCGGCTATGAAAGCAAGTGTCATTGGTGCAACCGGCTTCGCCGGAGCAGAGCTGCTCAGGCTTCTGGAGGAACATCCGGAAGCGGAACTTTCATTTATAACATCAGAAAGCAGCACTGGCGAGAATATTGCAAGCATGTATCCCCATTTGGCCAAGAGAATTGAAAAAAAACTTATTTCCATGCAGGATATTGATACCATTGCGGCATCAAGCGATGTCATTTTTATTGCCTTGCCTCATGGACATGCCATGAAAATAGGAAAGAAACTGCGGGGCAGCAAGACGAAAATTATTGACCTTGGCGGTGACTATAGATTCAAGGACTACCGTGTTTTTGAAAAATGGTACGGCGTTAAGCATGAAGATCCTGATGCCGATGCGGTTTACGGCCTTACGGAATTGTTCCGCAGCGAGGTAAAAAAAGCCGATCTTGTGGCAAATCCGGGATGTTATACCACCTGCAGTATTCTGGCACTTTCATCTCTTTTGAAATATGGGTTGATCAAGACGGATGGTATCGTGGTGGATGCAAAATCAGGTACCACGGGAGCTGGAAGGGGCCTGAAGCTTGGCAGTCTTTACTGCAGCGTCAATGAGAACTTTCATGCATACGGTATTTCCAATCACCGTCATACTCCTGAGATTGAGCAGATTTACAGCCAGATGGCGGGTAAGGGTGTCGTAATCCAGTTTACGCCGCATCTCCTGCCTGCAGACAGGGGAATTCTTGCTACCTGCTATGCAAAACTGAAAGATGGCGTTACGGACACTCAGATTGAAAATGCCTTTGGAAACATGTATGCCGATGAGTTCTTCATCCGGTTGCTTGGCAAGGGAGCATGTCCCGAAATAAAAAACGTGCGCACTTCCAATTACGTGGATATAGGCTGGCAGACTGACAAACGCACAGGACGCATTATTGTCATGAGCTGTTTGGATAACCTTGTAAAAGGTGCGGCGGGACAGGCCATCCAAAACATGAATGTAATGTTCGGCATGGAGGAGACTGCAGGGCTGCGGCAGTTGCCTATATATCCATGATAATTAGCGAAAGTGAGGAATGCTTATGAAGCGGCTCGACGGATGGGTAACGGCACCGCTCGGATTTATTGCGGCGGGGGTAAAAGCAGGTATTAAGATAAGCGGCAGTTACGACGTTGCTGTAATCTACAGTACTGTTCCAGCAAGCTGCGGTGCGGTTTTCACCCAGAATAAAATTTGTGCGGCTCCGGTTCTGGTAAGCAGAAAGGTTAATCAGAACGGACATGCCAGGGCCATTGTGGTGAACAGTGGCTGTGCCAATGCCTGTACTGGAGAACAGGGGCTTCTAGATGCGGAAAGCATGCAGCGCCATGTGGCGGAACTTTTAACCATTGACAGTGATGAGGTTTTTGTCTGTTCCACGGGTGTAATTGGGCAGTTTCTGCCTATGGGCAAACTCCTTGAAGGCATTAATGCCGCAGTGGAAGCCTTAGATGATAACGGCGGCGAGACTTGTGCCATGGCCATTCAGACTACGGATACCTTCATTAAACATGGAGTATACGAAGGGGAAATTGGAGGCAGGACCGTTAAGATAGCGGGCATTGCCAAAGGGGCCGGGATGATTCATCCTAATATGGCCACCATGCTTACATTTATAACTACGGATGCGTTAGTAGCCCCGGGAGTGCTGCAGCAGGCGGTGAAGGAAGCTGCAGATAAATCATTCAATATGGTTGTTATAGACGGCGATACCAGTACTAATGACAGTATGATTGTACTTGCAAACGGACTGGCGGAAAATGCCTGCATTACATCGGAAACACATCCGGATTATGTGGCATTCCTGGAACTTCTTACAGCCTGTGCCATGGATCTTGCAAAAATGATTGCCAGGGATGGTGAAGGCGCAACTAAATTCCTGGAAGTAAACGTCACCGGAGCGGCAAGTGCTGCGGATGCCAAAACGGCCGCAATGGCAATTGCCAAGTCCCCTCTTGTAAAGACTGCATTCTTCGGAGAGGACCCGAACTGGGGGCGCATCCTCTGCGCAGCAGGGTACAGCGGGGCTGAGATGGATGCTGATAAGGCAGCGCTTTCCATTGGCGGCGTAATGCTCGTGGAAAACGGCCTGAACTGCAATGTACCGAGGTCGGAACTCAAGTGGATAATGGCAGAACATGATATTTCCATGAGCGTCGATCTTGGGGTAGGCAGTGAAAAAGCAACCGTATGGACATGCGACTTCAGTTACGAATACGTGAAGATTAACGGCGAATATCGCACATAAATTGTTTATGCATAATAATAAATTATTCTGAATAATTTTATGAGGAGGACAGGTTATGTTAATGAATGACTCTCAATTAAAAACTTTGATGGAGGCACTGCCGTATCTGAGCAAGTTCAAGGATAAAACCATCGTTGTGAAATATGGCGGCAACGCTATGTTAAACGATGACATAAAAAATAAAGTCCTGCAGGATATCGTGTTTCTGCAGTGCGCAGGCATGAGGCCTGTTGTCGTTCATGGAGGCGGACCGGAAATCACCTCGCTGATGACGAAATTCGGCAAAAAGACCCAGTTCGTAAGCGGACTTCGCATCACGGATGCTGAATCCGTAGGTATTGCCGAGATGGCTCTGGTGGGCAAGACAAATACAGACCTTGTAGCACGCCTTAATCACTTGGGCGGCCGCGCAGTGGGGTTGAATGGTAAGGATGCCAATCTCATAATTGCAAAAAAACATCTGGCCGACGTTTATGAAAACGGTGAAGTGAATCTGGTGGACATCGGATTTGTCGGCAATGTGGAAAAAATAAATACGGAGCTGGTGAATGTACTCTTGGATAATGGGTATATTCCTGTCATTGCGCCAACAGGTGTCGGTTCATCCGGTGAAACTTATAATATCAATGCGGATAGTGTTGCAGGTGATGTGGCCGGCGCATTGAAAGCGGAAAAACTGCTGGTTTTGACCGATGTAAAAGGAATTTACTCCGATTATCGTGATGAGCACAGTTTCATTTCCACACTGACATTTGAAAAGGCACAGGAACTTATTATCTGCGGCAAGATTGACGGCGGCATGATTCCTAAAGTATGCGCATGTATCACTGCGTTATCCGGCGGTGCAAAAAAGACCCATATCATAGATGGGCGCAGCGAACACACCATCCTCTTGGAAATTTTCAGTGATGAGGGTGTTGGCACGGAAGTTGTAAAAGAGATATAAAGAATAAAAAGGAAAAGGGGATGGTACAGTGGATTACAAGACTGTAATATCTGAGACCGAAAAATATTATCTGCCGGTGTTTGGACGTTACCAGCTGGTTTTGGATCATGGCAAGGGATGCAGGCTTTATGATGCGGAAGGAAATGAATACCTGGATTTCTTTGCCGGCATTGCCGTAAACTGCTTAGGTTATGCGCACCCCGCCGTGACAGGGGCCATTTTAGGGCAGGCGGCAAAAATTATGCATTGCTCCAACCTTTATTACACGGCGATTCAGGCAAAAGCGGTAAAGGTTATTTCTGAAGTCACGGGATTTGACCGTATATTCCTGGCTAACTGTGGTGCTGAAGTCAATGAAGGAGCCCTTAAACTTGCAAGAAAATATGGTAAAAAGGCACCGGGGAAATACCGCATTATAACGGCCATGCAGTCATTCCACGGACGGACGCTGATGACGCTGACCGCAACTGGGCAGCCCAATTATCATGAGGACATGGAACCTCTTCCTGAAGGACTGGAGTATGTTACATTCGGTGATATTAAAGAACTGGAAGCAAAAATGGGAGATGACGTGTGTGCCGTAATGCTGGAACCCATACAGGGCGAAGGCGGGGTGCATGTGCCTTCCGACGAATATTTGCGTCAGGTACGTGCCCTCTGCGACAAGTACGACGCGCTGCTGATTTTTGATGAAGTCCAGTCCGGCGTCGGCAGGACCGGCAAATGGTTTGCCTATATGTACAGCGGCGTTAAACCTGATATCCTGACATTTGCCAAGGGCATTGGGGCAGGATTCCCAACCGGAGGATTTGCCATTGACGAAAAACTGGCCCATGTATTTAAACACGGTGATCACGGCGGCACCTTTGGTGGCAATCCCCTGGCCTGTGCCGCGATATATGCCACGCTGACCGCCATCCGCGCGGAAAACCTGGTGGACAAGGCAGCCGACCGTGGTGCATATATGATGGCAGGCTTAAAGAAACTGCAGGAAAAATATCCTGATAAAATAAAGGAAGTACGCGGCAAAGGACTGCTCCTCGGGATGGAACTTGTAAAAGAAGGAAGATCCCTTGTGGAAGCGTGCATGAAAGAATATCTGCTGATTAACTGCACCGCCGGCAACGTCATCCGGCTGGTACCGCCGCTCATCGTATCGGAAGAAGACATTGATACGGCACTGGCAGTTATGGATAAAGCACTGGCTGCATTTTAAGCGAGGGTGAAAAATGGGACTTAGCAAAAAAGATCTGATATCTATTCACGACCTGACGGTCGGTGAAGTTGCTACGATTCTTGACGTAACAAGAAAACTGAAAAGGAAACAGAAGAGCGGGGAACCTCATCAGTACCTGAATGGTAAGATGCTGGCAATGATTTTTTCCAAGGCTTCCACCAGGACAAGGACTTCATTTGAAGTCGGGTTCTGGCAGCTGGGAGGCCATCCCATCTATTTGAGCGATGAATCATCGCAGATTGGGCGCGGTGAGCCCGTACGTGATACTGCGCGGGTATTATCCCGCTATGTAGACGGAATTATGATCCGTACATTTTCCCATGAATCCGTTATTGAGCTGGCAAAATATGCCGACGTGCCCGTCATAAACGGGCTGACCGACCTGCTGCATCCATGCCAGGCCCTGGCGGACATCTTTACCATTAAGGAGAAGTTGGAAGTTTTAAAGGGACGCAAGCTTGCCTATATAGGGGACGGGAATAATATGGCCCACTCTTTAATGTTTGGCTGCGCTAAATCTGGCATGAACATGGTATGTGCGAGTCCGAAGGGATATTTGCCCAATGCGGAAATCATTGATCTGGCGCAGAAAGATGCGGCAGAAACGGGTTGTACGATTCAACTGGAAGAAGACCCTTTTAAAGCAGTTGCAGGCGCAGACGTCATATATACGGATACCTGGGCCAGCATGGGGCAGGAAGAGGAACATGAAAAAAGACTGAAGGCTTTAAGCAGGTACCAGGTAAACGGCGAACTTTTAGCCGCCGCAAGACCACATGCAATTGTCATGCATTGCTTGCCGGCGTACAGGGGCGAGGAAATAACGGATGAAGTTATGGAAAGTCCGCAGTCCGTGGTTTTTGATGAAGCGGAAAATCGCCTGCATGCGCAGAAAGCAATAATGGCCCTGCTCATGAGCGATGAAGTGCTGTAATAAACGGCTGAATGGTAGTATAATAAAAAAGTTGAAAAATTAATTTTGGGAGGCATCGGAAGATGAAAAAAGAGGAGATTAAAAAAGTAGTGCTTGCTTATTCCGGCGGTCTGGACACATCAATTATCATTCCCTGGCTGAAGGAAAACTATAACGGCTGTGAAGTTATTGCCGTTACCGCTGATTTAGGCCAGGGCGATGAACTTGAACCCGTTCATGACAAGGCTTTAAAATCCGGCGCCAGCAAATGTTTTATACTTGACCTTAAAGAAGAGTTTATTGCAGATTATGTATGGCCCGTGGTTAAGGCAGGAGCCGTTTACGAAAAGAAATATCTGCTTGGCACATCTTTTGCCCGCCCGCTTATTGCGAAGAAACTCGTGGAAATTGCAGAAGCGGAAGGCGCTGATGCCGTGGCCCACGGCGCAACTGGCAAAGGCAACGACCAGGTGCGCTTTGAGCTGACCGTGAAGGCCCTTGCTCCGCAGTTGGCCATCATTGCTCCCTGGCGTGAATGGAGTATCCGCTCCCGCGATGAGGCGATTGATTACGCTGCGGCACATAATATTCCTGTACCGGTAACACATGACCATGATTATTCCATGGACCGCAACATGTGGCATTTAAGCCATGAAGGCAGTGATTTGGAAGATCCCTGGAATGCACCGAAGGATGAACTTTTCATTGTGACTAATACTCCGGAAACGGCTTCCGATAAAGATGAAATGGTTGAGCTGGAATTCGTGGAAGGCGTGCCTGTTTCCGTTAACGGCAAGAAGCTGAGCCCGGAGAAAATAGTTGAAACGTTAAATGAGATTGGCATAAGGAACGGCGTGGGTATCTGCGATATTGTTGAAAACAGGCTGGTAGGCATGAAAAGCCGCGGCGTTTATGAAAATCCGGCAGGTTCCATTATCTACTATGCCCATAACGAACTTGAAAACCTGTGCCTTGACCGTGCAACGGCAAGTTACAAGCAGATGGTCGGCATCCGCTATGCGGAGCTGGTTTATGACGGCATGTGGTACAGCCCGCTGCGCGAAGCCCTGGCCGCATTTGTTGACGAAACACAGAAGACGGTTACCGGTACCGTCCGCTTAAAACTCTATAAAGGCAATATCATAAGTGCCGGCGCCAAATCCCCGTATTCCCTCTACAGTCAGGAATATGTGACCTTTGGCGAGGATGACGTATACAACCAGGCTGATGCAACAGGGTTCATTAACCTCTTCGGCCTTCCCCTGAAAGTGCGTGCACTGATGAAAAAGGGTAAACTGAAATAAGATAAGGGTGAAATAATGACCAAACTTTGGGGCGGCAGGTTCAGTAAAAATACAAATGAAATGGTGGATGCTTTTAACGCATCCATAGAGTTCGATAAGCGTCTCTATCGGGAAGATATCCGCGGCAGCATATCCCATGCTGCCATGCTCGCCAAATGCGGGATAATAAGCGAAAAAGATGCTGAAGAAATTATTTCCGGGCTGGAAAAGATTCTGGACGACATCGAAAATGGCAATTTCACTTTCGACGAATCGCTGGAAGATATCCACATGAACATTGAGGCACGGCTGACGGAGCGTATCGGTGCTGCCGGGGCAAGGCTTCACACGGCGCGGAGCAGGAATGATCAGGTGGCCCTTGACATGCATATGTATATAAAGCGTGAAGTGGCAGAAATCGCTGATCTCCTGATTCATTTTGAAGAAGCGCTGCTGTCGGTTGCAGGAAAGCATACCAGGACCCTGGTGCCCGGGTATACCCATCTGCAGCGGGCCCAGCCGGTGACATATGCCCATTACCTTCTGGCCTATTTCGGTATGATGAAACGTGATTTTTACCGTCTGAGCGGCGTATGGGACGGGGCGGACATAATGCCCCTCGGTGCCGGTGCCCTGGCAGGGACCACGTTCCCCATAGATCGGTTTGAAGTGGCAAAAAAGCTGAACTTCGCCAAAGTCTATGGCAACAGCATGGACGCCGTGAGCGACAGGGACTACATTGCCGATTTCCTGTATTTTGCCTCAGTCCTTATGATGCACTTGAGCAAGCTCAGTGAGGAAATCTGCCTCTGGAGCAGCAGTGAATTCTGTTTCATTGAACTGGATGATGCTTTTGCCACGGGGTCTTCCATGATGCCACAGAAGAAAAACCCGGACATCGCGGAACTCGTAAGGGGAAAGACCGGACGTATCTACGGCCACCTGCAGGCAATGCTGGTAACGCTTAAGGGGCTGCCGCTGGCCTATAACAAGGATCTCCAGGAGGACAAGGAAGGTCTCTTTGATGCCATAGATACCGTAAAATTCAGTCTTGCCGTATACAGGGAAATGCTGCTCAGCATGACAGTCAACACGGAAAAAATGGCGCAGGCCGCGGTGAAGGATTTCTCCAACGCCACTGACCTTGCGGATTATCTGGTACGGAAAGGCGTGCCGTTCAGGGAGGCCCATGAGATTGTGGGGAAATGCGTTGCCCATGCCATAGGGCAGGGGAAATTCCTCTCTGAGATTCCCATTAAAGAATACAAAGGCATGTCAGATCTCTTTGAAGAGGATCTCCTTGAAGCGCTGAAATCCGAAAACTGCGTGGCTGCAAGAAGAACCTACGGCGGGCCTGCAGCTGAGGAAAATGAAAAGCAGATTGCGGAAGGCGCAGCGGAAATTTCACAGCAGGCAGAACTTTTGGCATGCTGGCAGGAAAAACTTTAAATTATAAAACCGCATTCATCATCGCAATAGATGCGGTTTTTTTAGGAGTTTTCATAAGATTATGATATAATCGAAAATTGCAAGTGCAAGTTGAACACATCCGTGTAAAAGTTTAATAGA
>JAJQDY010000076.1 GCA_021201965.1 Phascolarctobacterium sp. | reverse complement strand
GGATTCAATCGCTATGGATTTTTTAACTGTTCAACTTCATTTTACAATCGGCCCTACGATAATTTTAAATCCGTCTTTTATATAAGTATCAGTAAACGCCACTTTAGCAGCTCTCTCAGAATTTACTGTAATCCCAGCAATAGCAAGATCGTATTGTTTAGCATTTAATTCCTCAAATATTTTACTGAATTCCACATTAACAAATTCTACTTTGTCATAGCCCATATGCTGTGCAAATGCAGTAATTAAATCAATATCAAAACCCGTATGAGTCTTACTCTGCGCCTGATAATACTCATACGGTGGAAAGTTAGCATCGGTACCCACTTTAAGTACTTTACCAGCATTAACAGTATTGCCAGAAACGCTGGACCCAGGTGAACCGCTACCGCAACCAATAACCGTTGCCGCAAATACCATACACGCCAAAAGTATTACTAATTTTTTTCATATTTTACCCTCCATATATTCGTTATTGTGAGAGTGTGGTTTTCATAATGGATTCTTTTTAACATTTTATCACAATTGTATCACACTATTTCATCTTTGTAAAGACATATGAATAAATATTAATATATTTTTCACTTTCTTTTTTCATTTTAGACCTTGACAAACCTCTAGCTAACCACTTAAAATACATAATAATCTCTTTACACTGCAAATTTAATTACAGTACAATCTGATCAGGAGATAAATATTTCTGTTTATCAGTCGGGCCTTCACAGGCAATAGATGCTATCTTAAACGTCTGCGGGACAGTTACTGTTCGCAGATGTTTTTCTATAAATATAAATATAATATCTGAATAATTACAGTAATATTCTATAAAAAGGAATAAATATGCATTTCACTAACGAATCTGAGAAAATTGCTATAACTGTTTCTATAAATAATATAATTGGCAACCTTATCTTGTCATTCGAGAAATTAGTAGCAGGTTTTTTTGCTAATTCAACCGCCATGTTTTCTGATGGTATCCATTCTGCATCCGATGTCATTGGCACATTAATTGTCATGATAGGAGTAAAATTATCTAATAAGGCATCTGACGATACCCATCAGTACGGGCACGAACGTTTGGAATGTGTAGCTGCTATCATTCTTTCCGTAATCTTAGTTTTCATCGCCATAACCATAGGCTATAATGGGTTGCAAAAGATTTTTGCTTCTAATGCAACGCTAGTCGTGCCAGGGAAAATTGCTCTGTGGGCAGCTGCAATTTCTATAATTATTAAAGAAGCTATGTTCTGGTATACCAGATCTGCCGCAAAAAAAATTGCCTCGGGTGCATTACTGGCAGAAGCATGGCGTCATCGCAGTGATTCTCTCTCCTCCGTTGGAAGTTTTATAGGTATATTTGGCGCTCGTATGGGATATCCTATTCTCGACCCTGTTGCAAGTATTCTCATATGCCTCATGATTTTATACACAGCATATGAAATTTTTGCGGATGCCATGGAAAAAATGGTAGATCACAGCTGTGATGAGGAAACTACCGCCGCCATGAACAAATTGATCTCAAAAGTTCCCGGAGTTATGAATCTTGATCGCCTGACAACCAGAATTTTTGGTAACCGTATTTATGTCGACATCGAAATAAGTGTAAATGATAACCTTAGCCTTTTAAATGCACACCATATTGCAGAAACCGTTCACACTGCTATTGAAACTAATTTCCCGAAAGTAAAACACTGCATGGTACACGTAAATCCATTGAGTGAGGCGTTTCATTTTAAACTGCCTATATTGCCATTAGAACTGCACCCCCAATAATCTCCTATAAGCATGCTTGATACTTATACATGGAATTTATATTATATATTTAGTATAGAGTAATTGCACTTGTTCTCTTAAAACGCTGCTCATTTATACAGCGTTTTATTTTTCATGAAAGAAGGAGCTTTATGATAACTCCACCTCCAAAAACAACATCTTTCTACTGGGAATTGTTTAAATCCACATTTTTAATAAGCGCCTTTACTGTTGGCGGAGGATTTGTCATTGTCCCACTTATGAAAGCAAAATTTGTAGATGGTTATCACTGGTTCGAAGAAAAAGAAAGTTTAGACCTCGTGGCCATTGCCCAATCTGCACCTGGTGTAATCGCAGTAAATACGGCCATTATCATGGGATACAAGCTTGCAGGACTACAAGGGGCTCTAGTAACAATTTTAGCAACAGTGCTACCACCTTTAATCACATTAACGATAATTTCATCATGTTATGAAACATTAATAACAAATAACTATATAAAGATAGTAATGAAAGGACTGCAATGCGGGGCAACTGCTATTATCCTTGATGTATCAATTGATTTAATACGGAAGGAACTTAATAAAAAACTGCTCCTGCCCTGCCTGATCATTATCGGAACCTTCATAGCAAACTACGTTTTTAAAATAAATATAATGTACATAATTCTGTTTGACGCACTGATTGGATTTTTATTCTTAAAAAATCCAAAATATAATTGAAGGAGGACGTATATGCTTTTATTACAATTATACTGGTCCTTCTTCATGGTAGGCATATTCTGCGTGGGCGGAGGATATGCATCAATGCCACTTATCCAAGCTCAGGTTATTACTCAGCACAATTGGATCACCATGCAGGAATTTATGGATATTTTTGCAATTTCGCAAATGACCCCAGGCCCCATAGGAATAAATGCTGCCACATTTGTAGGTACCAAAATTGCAGGCCTTCCTGGAGCCATCATGGCAACCATGGGGTTTGTCACTCCTTCTTTGATAATTATGATTGTTTTAGCACGTTTATTCTTTAAATATGGAAATGTTGGCGCCTTAAGGGGCATTTTAAACGGACTACGTCCCGCAGTTGTTGCTCTTCTCGCTTCAGCTCTTATCGTGTTCTTGAATGTTACACTCTGGGGATCTGAAAATTCATCCATAAACATCAAAGACATAGATATTATTAGCTTAGTTGTACTAATAACTGCATTTATGGCATGCAGAAGCAAAACTCCCGGCGTTATTCAAACTCTTGCCGCATCTGGCATCTTAAACCTAGTCCTACATCTGATTGCAAAATAAGGCTATGAAATAAAAAAGCTGTCGAACTGCGACAGCTTTTTTATTTAGCATTGCTGCACCCCTACAACATGCTTAAGAGGGAAGGAGAATTCAACATCTCATCTAAGAACGGCAGAATCTGCTATAAGCAAAGTGTCCAGTTTGCTTATGTTCTTAATAAAACCAATATTTCAACCTGCAAATAACAGCAAGAAACCGTCCCTCTGCTGAGGAACGGTTAATGCAAACATTTCAGATTCTGCCATTCTCACATAAACAAAATCTTTAGTGATAACATCTTTTCCTGTCTCTCGCAGGCCAAACATATGCTTATATAAAAAACTCTGCTGGCTTCAGGCAAGCCTGTCACAGCGGCGAGACCGCTTTGGAATTTCGCCAAATAAGTTATCTATATGAAATATTGATTTGCCAAAGTAATTGTACTAAATATTATTAAGCTTGTCAATATTTTTAATAAGAAATTCTCAAAAAAAATTAGCAATAATAGTTATTATTAAGTAAATAATTAAAAATCAGGATACTGGTTTTACCAGAGTCCTGATTTTTCAGTGATAATAAATTTTAACACTTGTCGAAATACTTAACGCATATTTTCAACAAAATCTTCAAAATTATTAATCAGCACTGGATGCCCTGTAACACTAAGATCCCGCAAATACAATCCATAGGATTCATACGCATCGTTTGCTAATTCCATCTTTAGCCCTTCCTTAACATATTCATCCATCATTTTCAGAATAAAATGATTAGCTTCAGTCGTTCCAGGCTTGACATTAAGAACGATAATCCTCGTTTCAGCCTCATATTTCTCAACTACAACTTTCCAACCGCCAGGAACAGGAGGAAGGCGGGTAGCTTTTATAAAATAATTATCTGGCGAAAAACCTACGTATCCACCCATTTTATTATATAATTTCGCTTTTTTTAGCGGATAACCATTTGCATTACCCCATTTTACGATTTCATCACAAACCTCTTCATTGTGAATGACGCTGGGAAAAGTAGTCTCAGTTAAAATTTTAGACATTATCCTTCCTCCTCGTAAATACTATCTGTTATTATTTTACTCTACCATTCCCATAAATTCAATCTTTCAGGCAAAAAAGAACCGGCTTCTTGAAGAAGCCGGTTCTCTGCCTTAAATCTGTCCCAGGAATTTCAAAATTGCCTGTGCAATAATTGCACTGCCGATATAGGTACCAGTAAATACGACACAGGCAAGTACCACGATGCGCCAGCCGTTTTTCTTGAAAGTATCTAAATCCTTACCAATGGCAATTCCTGCATAAGCCAGAAGAGGAGTACACAAAGCAATGAACCCTACTTTTGAAACATGTGCAGTAATGAAATCACTGCCAGGCACGCCTGGATATGTCAGAAAACAGCCCAATGTAACGATATAAGCCACTGACGGGATATTCCCAGGTAAATATTTCGCCATAAGAATGCCCAGCAATGCAATATCGGCCAGCATTATAAGCCCAGGAATAGATTCTATTACAGTAGCCGGAGTTCCCAATACATTGGAGAACAGGCTCATGAAAATCATTATGCATAAAATGATAACGCAATCTTTAATATTCATTACTCTCCCTCCTTCTTACTGGGTTCTTCAACTGCTTCCATGTTTTTTTCTTCATCTTTAATAATCTCTTTTTCTTCTTCAATTATTTCTTTGTCTTCTTCACTGAGTCCTTCTTCATCTTCACTAGGACTCACACCATATTTTACTTTATAGCATTTTTTATAAAGCCATTCGGTTACAGGTAGTGCTACCCAAATAGACATATACAATCCGTCGAGGCCGGAAAGCATGTTACTGGCCGCACCAAAAGCAGCCAACTGCTCCGTCATATCCGGATACATAGCACTCAAAGATCCTACTGCCGCAGTCATCATGCTGGCAGAACCTACACCGGCAGCCATTGCCAAAGAATAGGGATGGAACGGTAAAGCAGAAGCGGCAATACTGGCCATCAAACCGAAGAAAATAGTGCCAAACACGGTGCCTGCTATGTAGACACTCATTACACCGCGACCTTCTGTACTGTTAAGGCCATAGCGTTCGCCGATCAAAGCCACATTAGGCTCACGTGCAATAGAATGGGCCGCACCAATTGTTTCGCGTTTCAACCCCAACATAACTGCAACCGGCACACCAATAAATACGGTTCCAAGGTTGCCAAATTCCTGCAAAATAAGTGCTGGGGACGCAGCAATAATCTTTGGCAGAGTCGGCCCTACCAAAGTACCGTAACGGGCCATCAGCAGCATTAGTGTAACACCCAGTAATGCACTGGCATCATTTATTTCCTTGTTACCTGATAGATTAAGAAACTTGAGTGTTGTGAAAATACCGATAAGGAGAGCATACAACATGGGTAACAGAACTATGGTCCCTACGCCAATTTTAATGGTATGCGTCCCTATCAGCTCTGACACGATGATAAGTGCCAGAACAATAGCGTGTAATTTAATATTCGTCATTAAATACCCTCCCACATTTTATCATCAGTTACTGAAGTAACTTTCAGACTTGGCAATATATTCTTCCTTGGTCAGCAGCGGTTTGAAATTAGCTAAAATTTCTTTAGCTTCTCCAGCTCCGTCATAAAGGAGATCAATCAGCATCATGGCAAAAGCCTTTGCTGGCAACAGTGCTGCCGCCTTAAAATCCACCACATGAAAGCCTGCGGTATGCAGAAGTCCTGTAGTTCCACCGATGAAAGGATGGATTACCGGCATAATATGTGAAACATCACCCATATCAGTTGAAGCGCTGAAATGACCTGAATCTTTTATTGCGACATTCGGATCAGCCAATTTGGCATTTTCCACAAAAAGCTCATTCATACGCGGGCAACAGTCAAGGGGGAACATGCCGGGGAGTGTTTCAACCACTGTTTCAGCTCCCACCGCATCACCACCGGCTTTTAGTGCCGCATCTACACGAATGTGGGTCTTGTCAATAGCCTCCATAGTTTTCGCGCGTACGTATAATTCCATTCTTACATCAGAAGGTACGGAGTTTACAAAATCCCCGCCTTTGGCAATAATGGGATGTACCCGCACCACATCTTTTTCCATAAAGGTCTCGCGCAGTGCATTTATTCCCATTAAGCCTATCATTGCTGCATTAAGTGCATTCACTCCTTCATGAGGAGCGTCAGCTGCATGGGCAGTTTTTCCTATATAGCGTACAGTTTTCCCGACAAAGCCGTTACTGCTTGTTCCAATGGAAACAGTGGGCTCTGGCATGTTTTTATCTGAATGTATCTGCATTGCCATATCGATATCGTCAAAAGCCCCTTCATAAATAAGCTGGCCTTTCCCGCTTATAAAATGAAGTTTGCCCTCCTGCTGCAATTTCCTGCGGTAGGTAATTTCAATGTATTCCTCAGCCGGTACACCGAAAAATACTACATCGCCAGACAGATGCTCCATGACACCGGATTTCATAATTCCACAAGCTGTACCCAGCATGGCTGCAATCTGCAAATTATGCCCGCAGGCATGGGCAGCTCCGGTCAGTGGATCTGCCTTATCGCTCTCATGGCATCCAACAGCATCAAGTTCACCAAGTACGGCTGCCGTAGGCCCTTGTGCTGATCCTTTAGCCCGCGCCTTCACTCCGGTCAAAGCAAGCCCCGTCTGTAGCTCCAATCCTAATGCTTTCAGAAAAGCAGCCACTTTAGCAGAAGTCTTAGCTTCCTTAAAGCCGAGTTCAGGCTCACTTGCGATACTGTCTGCCATAATTTCTATATCCTTGGCATTGGCATCAATAGCGGTGCAAACTTTTTGCTTTAAAACCTGTTTATCCACTGCAGATACCTCCAGTTTATTTATCCTTACGGAAAGGACAAATATTTTACTTTTTTACAATTATAAATTATAGCATTCCCATAATTTTTAAGCAATAATAAAGAATGGTTCCATATATCCCAGTTTTAAACTTTTCTCCAGTGGTGATGCTTATGTATATTTCCTTTCTGCCCCTGCTATGCTACAATATATTATTAGAACATTAGGATGTATTTTCTTTAAGAAAGCGAGGACACTTCATATGTTTTCCCGAATTAATACAGATTTGAACGCTGTTATGCAGCGCGATCCAGCCGTTAGGACAAAACTGGAGGCTGCTTTATGCTATCCGGGACTGCATGCCATTTGGCTCCACCGCCTCGCACATTACTTTTATAAAAAAAACTGGATTCTTTTTCCACGTCTTTTAAATACTTTTTCGCGTTTTCTGACCGGTATTGATATCCATCCAGGGGCCACATTAGGTCCGGGGCTTTTCATAGACCACGGCATGGGTGTGGTTATAGGCGAAACTACGGAAATTGGCAGCAACGTTACTCTTTATCAGGGAGTAACACTTGGCGGTACAGGCAAAGAAAAAGGGAAACGCCACCCTACCATTGGCAATAACGTGGTTATTTCTAGTGGTGCCAAAGTTTTAGGATCATTCAAAGTGGGCGACAATTCCAAAATTGGAAGCGGCAGTGTGGTTCTGCAGGAAGTTCCACCTAACTCCGTGGTTGTTGGCGTTCCCGGACGTATCGTTACCAAAAACGGAATGCGCATTTCTTCCGCTGAGGACGAAACGCTTATTGATTTAAACCATGACAAACTTCCTGACCCCGTTGCAGACTATGAAGAACTCCTGGCTAAGCATATGGAGGAAATCAACGGAAGACTCAGGGAACTTGAAACTCTCATATACAGTAAAAAAGGAATCTGAACCGAAACCCGAAAAAAGGTGGCAATTATGAGCAGAACAATGACCACAGCAGAAGCAATCCAGGAAGCCAGGCGCTGTCTTAACTGTGCACGCCCTATGTGCCGCACGGGCTGTCCTATAGAAAACAATATTCCGCAATTTATCTGCGCCCTCAGCGAAGGCAATATCGGCATGGCATACGAAATCATTTCAGAGCGCAGCAATCTGCCTGCTATATGCGGACGTATATGCCACATGAGCGCCAATGTAAATCCCATTGCATTCTTACCAACAAAAAATGCGGCATAGAGATTGGCAGCCTGAAAATGTTTATAGCTGATTTTGCCCATGATAATGATTTAAAGCCTGCCCATCCATCCAGCGGCAAACGCGGAAAAGTGGCCGTCATCGGCTCCGGCCCTGCCGGACTTACTGCTGCAGGCGACCTTGCCAAAATGGACTTTGCGGTAACTGTTTTTGAGGCCCAAAGCGAACCTGGCGGCGTTTTACTGTTTGGTATTCCTGAATTCCATCTCCAAAAGTCAATCGTCCGTAAAGAGATCACTAATCTCCTACACCTGGGAGTGGAAATAAAAACCAATCAGCTGGCTGGCGTTGATTTTACCGTTGACGATTTATTTGCTGCAGGATTTGATGCTATTTTTATGGGAACCGGAACAACCCCCTTGCCACGCACCATTGATATTCCGGGCAAAAAACTTTCCGGTATCCAACCGGCTACATATTTCCTGCGCATGGTTTTTTTAGCCGATAACGGCAACCTTGATGAAAGCGAGACCCTGATGCATGCCGGCGACAACGTGATAGTAATAGGAGCTGGCAATGTAGCAATGGATGCAGCACGTACTGCAATACGCCGCAGTGCCAGTAATGTTACAATAGTTTATCGCAAAACCGAGGCTGAAATATCGGCATTTCCTTCAGAGTACACGGCTGCCGTGGAAGAAGGCGTGCAATTCAACTATTTAAAACAGCCCACAGCTTATCTTAACAAAAAACAGATATGTGATTTGAATAATACCTGCAATTTGCCAAGTGATACAGATGAAACGACAGTTGCCGGCCTGCTTGTGCAGAATGTTACCAAAACTTCCTACGACCAGTTTATTAAAGAAAGCAATCAGGAAGTGCTCCCCTGTGACTACGTAATATTGGCTGTCGGACAAAAACCATCGGCCCGCATTGTATCAACCACTAAGTGTATTAAAGTGGATGGCCGCGGCTTTGTAACAACCCGTGACCGCCCCTATGGCATGACTACCCGCGCAGGCGTCTTCAGCAGCGGTGACGTTGTTCACGGTCCTGCAACTGTGGTTTTAGCCATGCGGGAATCAAAAAAGGTGGCCCAGGGCATTGCGCAATATATAGACGCCAAAAAACTTCTGGAATCCTGCAATGAATAATTCAAAAAGAAAAAAGTAAAGGAAAAAGGGTCAAATCAAAATGATTTGAGCCTTTTTTATACTAATGCTAAGAATTAATTCTTAACATCAGGTTCTTTTTTTAACTTCTTTCAAAGCCAAATATTCTTCTCTAAGCAATAGTGCTGTCAAAATCAGGAGGATCGCATCGGCAACCATAATTACAGCACTTGTCTTAGGTGAAAGCAGCATCTGCACTAAGGCAACAACTGTTGTCACAAGCATAAAGCACATAGGATACATAATAAAGGTAGCTTTCTTTTTAAGCCCTTTGATTACCCATGTACCCAGTGCCAGGAGCACTATTGCTGCTACCAACTGGTTGCTGGCACCAAATATCGGCCAGATCATCTGCCATGTAGGAGTATTTCCGCTCTTCGAAAAAATCAATACCAATACGATAGCAATGCTGATGATTGTTGCAAGATATTTATTAATTCTCATGCCAGTAAGTTCCTGAAGCTGATAACGCCCAAGACGGGTTGCCGTATCAAGTGTTGTCAGAATGAAGGAGTTTACTGCCAAAAGTCCGATAGAAGTACCCAGGCGCATGTCAATGCCAAGAACTTCGGCAAAATGTCCGATGCCCTGTCCGTAGGCAACCGTAGGACCGCCTTTTGGTATTTCACCAATCATCATGATGGCGCCAAGTGCAATAACTGCAACCACGCCTTCAAGAAGCATTGCACCATAACCTACAGGAAGAGCCTGAGTTTCCTTATCCAGCTGCTTTGATGTTGTACCGGAAGCTACCATGGAATGGAAACCGGAAATAGCGCCGCAGGCTACAGTAATAAAGAGCAATGGCCAGATCCAATCGCCATTAGCCGTAACGAATCCTTTGAATGCCGGCAGTTTTACTTCATAACCTGAACCGCCAAAAATCATGCCCACGCCGCCGATAAATACCGAGAAATAGAGCAGATATGAAGACAGGTAGTCACGCGGTTGCAGAAGCAGCCATACAGGAAGGATGGACGCAAAGAAAATGTAAACTATCAGCACAATTCTCCAGGTATCGCCGGAGAAAGTAAAAGTAGACTGTACCCAGTTACTGTCAACACCATATACCAATGCACCGAATAAAATCGGAATCATGATTATAGTGCCAATTTTCAGTGAAAGACCAAAACGGTAAAGGGCTATACCAAAAATAATGGCCATGAAAATATACACGGTAGCGGTAAAGGCAACTGCAGGGTCAGACGTAAATGTTCCTACTGCCATTTCCAGGAATGCAGCAACAACAAGTATCAGACAGATCCAAGTAAATGCCAAAAACAGCGTATGCCCGCGGCTTCCTACCCACTGGCGAACAACTTCGCCTATGGAAAGGCTCTTATGCCTTATGGAGGCAACTATAGCGCCCATATCATGAACACCGCCGAAGAAAATACATCCTATTACAATCCATAAGAAAGTAGGTAACCAGCCCAAAAGTGCAGCTGCTGTAATAGGCCCTGCAACAGGACCTGCACCTGCGATAGAGGCAAAATGATGCCCCATCATAACCGCCGGATGAACCGGACAGTAATCGATGTTATCCCTAAATTCATGAGCGGGGGTAACGCGATTAGGGTCAAGGATATAAAAGCGGCTCTGGAACCCTCCGTATACCTTGTAGGCAATACCAAAGGCTACCAAAGTAACGATGAACAATGTCAATAACATAGAATATCCTCTCCTTTTCCAATAAAATAATATCAAATAATAAAATATGTGGTACTTATATTTTAATATATCTCTCCCAAAAGGGATATATTAATTTTCAGATTTTTTGTTTTCTGCAGAAAAAGTAGGAAATAATATGAATTCAGTTTATTATTTTTCGGTATTCTGCAGTTCAACAAAATAAATCAGATCTGCAAATCTTTTTTCCTTATCACCTTCCCTGTAGTGTAAAATTTCCAACCAGCCTTTTAGGCCAAGCCAGTAGGATTTTGTATCAAGTTCCGAAAAGTCGCTTCCAAGAAACAGAAAACGATGTTTCATGACATTTTCCTTGGGCTGCCAGTTTTTTTTCAGGAAATTGGCGGAATCAATGCCGCTATGCTTCGTTACAATAAAATCATCCGCACTATAACGGGCGATCTCCCCTACTATGCAATCCTTTATGAAGTCAATATGGCGGTGCCATCCCTGCATATCGCCATACTGCCATGGCTCAAAACCGTAATCCTGCAGTATTTCTACTAAAGTACCCAAAATATCCTCCACATATATATAATATATACATTCCGCTTAAATTATGCAGGAACTGCCAATTTATTACCGGCACTTCTGGATCCCGGCAAGAACGTATCCTACACAGCTATGCTGCATTAACCAAATAAGGATACTCCCCCTGTAGTGACTCAAGTTTATCACTTAATGGGGAAAATGCAAGCGCTGGAAATCCCATCCACGCATTACGCCACCATTCCGTTGCAAGACGGTTACGCAGCCTCAGCGGCACTCCGCAAAATAAAGTATTCTGTAACTTCTTACGCATTTACCCACTGGTCAGGCACCTGGACAGGCAAAGGCAGATCCATAAGCCCGGCCAGGATATTTTCCACCGTCAAAAGCGCCATGGCATCCCTTGTTTCCACGGTTGCCGAAGCCATATGCGGCGTCACCGTAATATTATCCAAAGTAAGGAGTTTATGGTCACCGGGCAAAGGCTCAGGATCAGTCACATCAAATGCCGCATAGGCTATTTCCCCCGTGGCAAGCGCATCATAGAGGGCATCAGTATCAACAATGGCCCCCCTTCCCACGTTGATGATGGCTGCAGTTTTCTTCATCCTTTTGAAGGCTTCAGCATCAAACATTCCTTTAGTGGAAGGATTAAGGGTTGCCGTAATAACGATAAAATCCGCCTGCTCCAGCAAAACTTCAAAACCCGCGTATTCTGCCCCCAGCTTGCCATCATCGGCACGGCGGTGGCGGTTGTGGTAAATAATTCTCATTTTGCTTGCCCTGGCTCTCGGGACAATGGCACTGCCAATATTACCCATTCCTATGATTCCCAGGGTCTTCCGGGCAAGGTCGCAGCCAAGCCCGAGGCCTTTATGCTCTCCCCACCTGCCGCTGTGGACATGCTCACTGCCCCTTACCAGATGGCGGGCGCTATCAATTATAAGGCCATATGCCAGATCGGCAACCGCATCATCGAGCACGCCGGGCGTATGGCCTACAACTATTCCGCGTGCAGTGCAGGCTGCGACGTCAATGTTATCATAGCCTACGGCCGCCTGTGCAATCACTTTGAGCCTCGGGGCCTTATTAAGCAGATTTTCGTCAATTTTTATATTTGCGGCAGAATATAAGGCATCGGCCTTTGAAAGCCATTCGTCAAACTGTTCCGCCGGCATGCGGCCGCTATGCTGCCATGCCAGAAGATTGACGTCACTATTCAGCTTATCATATGCCACCTTCCGCATTTTGCCGCTGGCGGCAACCGTGTATTTTTTCAAATCAGTCATTGCAGCACCTCTAATTTCTCAGGAATAATCTCCAGCCAGTAATTGTCTGGATCGGCAATAAAATAAATGCCCATGTCAGGATTTTCATAAACTATGCAGTCCATCTTCCTGTGTTTTTCATGAGCAGCAGCAAAATCGTCCACCGCAAACGCCAGATGAAACTCGTTTTCACCAAGATTATAGGCCTCCCTGCGGTCCCTGAGCCAGGTAAGTTCCAAAAGATGCGGCGTCCTGCCATCGGTGAGGTATGAAAGTATGAAACTGCCATCTTCCGCTTCATGGCGCCTGGCCTCATTCAGGTCCAGGGCTTCGGCATAAAACTTCAGGCTTTTTCCCAGATCCAGCACGTTCAGATTATTATGTGCAAAAGTAAATTCCATAAGCGACATCCATCCAATTATTATTTAACCCGGTCCTACAGGAAGAAAACCTGCCTGACCAGCAGTACGACCAGTGCAAACCCCGCAGCCAGCCTGCCTATTAAGGCCAGGAATCTTGTCCTGGCTGCCAGGAAAGCAAGCTCAGCCGCATTCTCACTATGGCCGCTGCGCATATACTCATAGGCAAAAGCCACGACGAAAGCGCCGATAACGCCGCCTATGAAAGATCACAATATAAGGAAGAATCCTGTCCCTATGTCAGTGCCGATAATTCCCCCGATACCTATTAATATGACCGCCGACCAGGGGATATCACTCCTCTTTATGCCAAAGAGGGAAATGAAAAATTCCAAGCACTCGCCGAGGACATAAATTGCAAACATGGCCAGCATAAGCTGCCAATGAAAATACCGCACTTCATCATAAACGGCAAAGCCAACGCGCTTGAGAGCATCATTAAAGTATTCCCCTGAAGGTCAAAGATGGTCAGGAGCGGGCCGCCTATTATTATGACACCTGCAACAAGACATTGCAGAACATGTTCCATGCAGAAAGTCTCCTTGGTAAAATTTCTACAATTATTATACCATATAAAATAAGAATATTATTATTAGACCCCCGCCACCGTAAAAAGCAAAAAAATCTGCAAATTCCTCGTTTTAACTATCCATAAATGTTAGAATATAGTTTATAAATAGCAAAATAACCGTCAATGATATTCATCTGGGGCTTTTACATGGATTCCATTATAGCGATCATATCCCCATGGTATGCGTCGATTGCAACACTGCTGTTTTTTCTCCTCATACGTTTTATTTACAGGAAATTCCTACTGACCATACTGCACAGCCTGACTTCCCGCACGTCCTTTACTTATTTCAAGGACCTTCTGGAAGCATTTGCGCAGCCCATCAACATCGTCATTTTAATTACTGGCATTTACATGGCTATCCATGTGGCGCCGCTTGATATAGGTCCATATCTGCCATTAATTGACCATACCCTGCGCACTGTCGTCATACTTTGTTTCTTCATGGGCTGTTACAACATATACAACGCAACCCACGGACTGTTCATAGATCTGCTTGCAAATGCGGGCATCCGCTCGAATGAATCCCTTTCAGATATCTTTTACACCATACTCCATATCCTGATTGTCCTGCTGGGCTTCATTACCGTGACAAAGGAATGGGACTACGACATCAGCGCTTTCATAGCCTCCCTCGGCATAGGTTCCATGGCCATGGCTTTTGCGGCAAAGGGCTCCCTTGCAAATGTTTTCGGAAGCCGGATTATAATTCTGGAAAAACCATTCACCATAGGCGACTGGATCCTGGCTGACGACGTCGAGAGCACCGTGGAAAAATCAGTTTCCGCAGCACCTGCATCCGCACCCTTCCCCAGGAACTTGTCTACGTCCCGAACTCCCTGCTGTCCAACACGCCCATCACTAACTTCACCCGCCGGGAAAAACGCCGCCTGGGTTTCATTGTGGGCTTGACCTACGGGACCACCTACGAGCAGATGGAAACCTTCACCAGGCTGGTAAGGGAACGCCTGCTTTCCATGGAGGACGACGTTTATGAAAATGACCTCAGCGTGAACTTCATCGCCTACGGCGACTGCAGCCTGAACGTGCGCATTATCTGCTATATAAAAACGGGTATCCAGGATGAATACCTTAAAATCACGGAAAAAGTCAACCTTGCGCTGATGCAGATCATGGAAGAGGCCGGCGTCCACTGCGCCTTCCAGAGCACGAATGTCTACTTTGACCCCCCCCCCTGCAGCAGGGGAATGCCGGCAGCGCGCACGGGAAGATGCCGGAACAGAAATAAATACCGCCACACAACAAAAGGGCTGCCACAAGTAAAGAACATACTTCTTTCTTCGGATGCAGCCTCTTAATATTATAAGCCACACGGACCCGCAGACGGATACGGGTCTATTTTTTATCCGGGACACAGCTCAGCAGGTGATTGACAAACTGCTGAGCTGTACGCCCGGAAACCCCGCTGTGGTTCATTTCCCATTTAACTGCTTCCGCCTTCAGTTCATCATCCGTAAGGGTGATTTCAGGATGCCGCCTTGCCAGGGTAATGACAATGTTGAGATATTCTTCCTGGGAGGGCTTGTAGTAACCGATAGCCTCACCGAAGCGTGCGGCCAGCGAAAGTTTTTCCTGCATTGTATCAGAGCGGTGCACCTCATTCTGCGAGATATCGGACCTGTCGCTCCAGGTCTCCCTGATAAGGTGCCTCCTGTTGGATGTCGCATAAATAAGGACGTTTTCCGGCTTTGCTTCAATCCCTCCCTCGATGACGGCCTTCAAATACTTATATTCAACCTCAAATTCCTCAAAGGACAAATCGTCCATATAAATAATGAAGCGGTAATTCCTGGTCTTCACTTCATTAATTATCCTTGACAGATTCTGGACTTCATGTTTATAAAGTTCAATCATGCGCAGCCCGGCGCCATAGTACTTATTCAGAATTGCCTTAATGCTGGTCGATTTGCCCGTGCCGGCATCCCCGTAAAGCAATAAATTATTTGCCTTCCTACCGGCCACGAAAGCTTCGGTATTCTGGATAAGCCTTGCTTTCTGGGATTCGTACCCAACCAGATCGTCAATGGTGACATTTTCCGTTGACGTTATTGGTATGAGCAGTTCCCGCCCTTCATCATGGCTCAGGCGAAAAGCCTTGTTCATGCCGAGTTTGCCCACGCCATAGTCCCGGTAAAATCCGGTGACGGCATCGTAGAGTTCCACGGGAGTCCCGGCCTTTTCTATTGCCGCGCTCAGCAGCTGCACTTTTTCACTGACGCTTTTATTAAAGATATGCTCACTCTTGCCGATGGCCTGGTAATTGCTGATAATGGAAAAACAGCTGATCCCCAGCTCCTTTTCCATGGCGGAGAAATCGTAGTCGAACAGATTTTTGAAAATCATGAAATCGTGTCTGGCAAATTCATTAACCGTCCCTTCATGGGCCCCGGTTTTTTCCGATACCAGCGTGAAAGGGTTTTCCGTCATCGCAAGCAGGAAAGCCAGATAATTGTGCCAGAGATTATTATTGAACCCGTAGCTAGTGGCAAGATCGAGCAGGCGGTGGATTTCCGTATAGATATCCTCCACCAGTTTTTCCCTGTCGCGGCTACCTTCCCTGAAGGCCCTGCATATTTCCGCAAGCCTTAAGAGAATGCTGTCAGGGGCAATATTTTTATAGATAAACAGTCTTGAAGTTAAGCCGTGCACGAAAAACATCCTGTTTCATGCGGTAAAATGCCTTTTTACCGGTCATTGAATTTAACGAAATCGCTTATGCCGAGACCCGGCGCAACCATGGGCTGCACCATGTTTTTAGGGTCGCAGGCAACCTCAATAATATAGGGCGCATTAAGTTCCATGGCCTTTTCCACCGCTGCGGCAAGCCCTTCGGGGGTATCCACGTGCTCGCCATTTACGCCGAAAGCCTCCCCGTATTTGACGAAATCCACATAGCCTGAGAGCTCACAGGCCGTGAAACGCCTGTCAAACTGCACCGTCTGCAGCTGCCGGATCATGCCGAGCCCTTTATTGTTAAAGACTATGGCGGTTACCGGAAGGTTATTGCTGGCAATGGTAAAAAGTTCGGAGCCTGTCATTTTAAACCCTCCGTCGCCGCTGATGGATATAATGCGGCTCTTGGGACGCGCCATCTGCGCACCCATGGCAGCCGGCAGGCCGAACCCCATGCTCCCGAGCCCTCCTGATGAGATCCACTGGTGCGCAAACTGGATTTTCAGATGCTGCGCCGCCCACATCTGGTGCTGGCCCACATCAGTGACGATTATGTAGTCCTTATCCTTGATGACGGGATTTAGGGCCCTGAAAAATGCGGGAGCCGCCTCGCCGCCGAAGTCCTCATCCATGCTGGGCCAGCTACCGATAAGCTTCCACCACTCATCAAGATTCTGCTTGATGCTTCCTTTTTCCAGCATCTGCAGGGTCATGTTCATATTGCCCGAAATGCCGATATTTGAATAAACATTCTTATCCAGTTCCGCCGGATCTATGTCAAGATGGATAACTGTCTTATTGGTACTGTAGCTGCGGTGTTCGCCTGTAACGCGGTCGTTGAAGCGGCTGCCGACGGCTAGAATTAAATCAGCTTCCTTAACCGCATTGTTGGCGCGTTCATGTCCGTGGAGCCCCGTCATGCCCAGGAACAGGCTGCGGTAGGCGCTTATGGCGCCAAGCCCCATGAGCGTACTGACAACGGGGATACGCAGTTTTTCGCACAGATGCATTGCATCATATTCGGCATCTGCGCTGATGACCCCGCCGCCTACGAGCATAACGGGCCGCCTGGAACTGTTTATGGCCTTTACGGCAGCCGCCACCCTCTCCTTATCAGGCAGCTCCTTTTCGAGATCCGCAAGTTTGTCGGGCACATAATCTATGGCCGCCGTCTGCACATCCCGCGGCACGTCCACAAGGACCGGCCCCGGCCGCCCGGTTTTTGCCAGCTGGAAGGCAAGGCGCATGACACGGGCAAGATGTTCCGGCTTTTTTACCAGGAAATTATGTTTGGTGATGGGCATGGTAATTCCGGTAATATCAACCTCCTGGAAGGAATCGCGGCCCACCATGCCGGTGGCTACCTGTCCCGTTATTGCAACGACGGGTACGGAATCAAGGAAAGCATTGGCAAGCCCCGTCACAAGGTTCGTGGCACCGGGACCCGATGTGGCAACACAGACTCCAACCCCGCCGCCTGCCCGCGCATAGCCGTCCGCAGCGTGCGCGGCACCCTGTTCATGGGCCGTCAGGACATGCCTCACCGTCGCTTCGCGCAGGGCATCATAAAAGGGGAGGATGGCACCACCGGGATACCCGAAAACCGTAGTAACCTTCTGTTCTATTAAACATTTGACCATTACTTCCGCTCCGGTCATCTGCATAAGCTCACTCCTCTCGCGTCCTGCCGTCAGATCGCCGATGTGCCGGCACTGTCTTCCGGCCAGGCATAACGTGATTTCTTCACATCAAGGGCGGTATTGCCCCTCTCTAAGGCCACAAGGCCCGTCTGTACCATTTCCAGGATTCCATAAGGCTTCATGACATCCACAAAAGCCTTCAGCTTCCCGGCATCGCCCGTGACGACGAAGATAAGGGAATCCCCCGTCACGTCCACGGCATGCGCCCTGAAGACATCCCCCAGGCGCAAAAGTTCCAGCCTGTTATCTCCAGCATGGACCTTGACCATGACCATGCTGCGGGTGGCGCTCCTCGGCGGCAGGACCTTCACCGCCTCCACCTCCACCAGCTTGCCCAGCTGTTTGCACACCTGCTTTATGGTTCCCTCATCCGCCTGCATGGTAACCGTCATCCTTGAAAATGCAAGATTCTGTGTAGTTCCTACGGCCAGGCTGTCAATATTAAACCCGCGTCTCGAAAACATGCCGGCAACGCGCATAAGCACGCCCGGCTGGTTCCGTACCACGATAGATATAATCTGCAGTTCCACTCTCGCACCTCCGCATAAGCATAAAATGCCCCTGCCTGCTTAAACAGACAGTGCGCGTGCCGTATAACCCTGATCGGCATCTTTGCCTCTAAGCCGGCGACGGGCGCGCAAGCCGCACCCGTTTGCGTTATACTGTACATTATGTCAGTATTTTCCCAGCTTGTCAAATTTTTTTATCACTTTTTACAGCATTTCCGTGATATGTACCTTAATTCTGTTAATTTAAAACAGATTCCGGCCAGTTTACACAAAGAAAAACTGCCTGCAGGCCGTTAAAATCTGGTGCGGGTGACAGGAGTCGAACCTGCACACCGAAAGGCGCTAGATCCTAAGTCTAGTGCGTCTGCCAGTTCCGCCACACCCGCATATATGTTACCTGCTTAGTATAATATCAAAACACCGTACCGTCAAACCATTATAAAAGGCTGCCCGCAACCTAAATGGTAACCCCGAGGAAAAAGAACACCGGCTGGTGCAGGAGATAAATGGCAAGGCTGTGCCTGCCGCACCAGGAAAGCAGCGGCACGCTACCGCGGGAGAAAAACCCCTTTGCATCATCCAGCCAGAGATAAAAATACCAGCTGCACCAAAAGAGGAAAATATGGGGCAGGAGCGGCACATAGTCGGCAGAATGGAAGGAAACGCCATGCCAGCCGAGGGGCACGAATGCGTTATGGGCAAGAAAATTCGGCCACGTGCCCATAACGCCGGCAGATGCGGCCAGCATGCCAATGACATAGAGCAGCAGGGAGGCGGTCATTCCAAGCCCAGCGGGACACCTGATTAATATCTTCTTAATGGCCCACGTCACCCAGATAGCGCAGCCGTGGAAATTAAGTATGCCGAAATAAATGGCCTGCTGCGGCGCAAATATGCAGGTCACAAAGGTTATGAGAAGGCCGAAAAGATTAAGCTTCAGCCCCCTGGCAGGGTTGTTGCCGCTCAGATGGAAAGAGCTGCCGGCAATAAGGACAAAAGCCCCGTAGCTGCAGAGCTGCCAGAAGCCCACGAAGGGATCGGCCCTCCAGGCAGGATCCAGTCCTGAAACCACATAGTGATCATAAAAAAAATGGAAGATGACCACGTTTATAATGGCGCAGCCCCGCGCCGCATCAAGTAAGGAAAGCCTCAAATCCCAAACCCCCGTTAAAATCCCGCGCCAGCGTCCCTTAAAGGAAAGGGAAGCGGCCGGGCATAGTGCCATAGCCTTTCCCCTAATTATAAATGCTCCGGGCCTTTTCTGCAATTGGCACGCCACCATGTTTATCAGCGTCCCCTTATATAGTATAATATAAAAAGTAAGGAGGAACACCAATGAAAAAAGTCTTTTTATTCCTATTTATTATATGTGCCCTCGCAAGGCCTGCCCTTGCGGAAAGCCCGCGGGATGAATTCTTCTGGCTTGGCCAGATAAACAAGGCCACGAGTATCATAAATACCGACGAGAACATTCTGACAAAAGACCAGGGCCACCGCTTTGCAAAGGCCATTGACGATGTCATAAGACATGGTGATATGCCCGGCGGAAGGCGCCCCAGGCTTGTCACCACCTTCGAGCCGCTGCTCCTTGAAGCCGCGGGCCCTGAAATAACCATGATCCACGCCGGCCGCTCCAGCCAGGACATGCTATCCACCGTGGAATACGCCATGGTACGCGAAAACGTGCTGGACCTTTCTGATGCGCTCTGCAACATGCAGGAAACACTGCTGGGTCTTGCGGAAGCGCAGAAGGATACAATCGTCCCCAGCTACACCAACGGCGTTGCGGCGCAGCCCAACAGGTATTCCCACTACCTCCTCGCCTATACGGAGGCTTTCGAGCGCGACATGGATAGGCTGAAGGAATTTTACGGGCGGCTCAACCGATCGCCCATGGGCGCTACGGTCCTAAACGGCACCGGCTGGCCCCTCAATAGGGACAAGATGGCTGCACTCCTAGGCTTTGACGGGCTTGCCTACAACACTTACAGCGCGGGGCAGATTTTCTCACTCGAATACCCGGTGGAGGCAGGCGGCGTGGCAGGCAATATTGCCATCCACATAGGCGGTTTCATTGAAGACATAATGCAGCAGTATGCCCAGCCGCGGCCATGGATCATCCTAAAGGATGGCGGGGAAAACACCTATGCATCAAGCGCCATGCCCCAGAAAAGGAACCCCGGGATATTAAATTCCGCCCGCACCACCGCATCTGACATTTTAGGCCAGGCGACGGCGGCCATGTTCCGCTCCCACAACATTCCCCCGGGAATGGCGGACGCCCGCAGTAGGAAGCCCGGCTCCATGGTAAAGGACACGGCAGCCCTGGTACGCCAGTTCGAGAGGATTTTAAAGGCCCTGGTCATTGACCCCGAGCGGTCCCTTGAAGAGCTCAACCTTGACTGGACATGTTCCCAGGAAATAGCGGACGTCCTCATGCGCAAATATAAGATCCCCTTCCGCACGGGCCACCACTTCGTATCTGAAATTGTAACCTTTGCGAGGGCGGGTAACATTCCCCCGTCGCAATTTAAATACAGTGACGCAAGAGAAATTTACGGTAAGCTTTCAGCAGAAGATTCCTCGCTGCCAATGGAGCTTCCCATGACGGAAGAAGAGATGAAGGCAGCCATGGACCCCGTGACCATAGTAAACGCCCGCGCCGTAAAGGGCGGCCCCCAGCTTGATGAAATGGCGGTCATGTCAAGGGCCGCGGAAAGGAACCTTAAAAAGAACAGGCAGTGGACAGATGCCGCAAAGGAAAGGCTTGATGAAGCGGAGGCAAGGCTGAACCGCGAATTTGATAAACTCCTCGGAAAGTAAAAACGCATAAAAAACCCGCCTTAAAAAGGCGGGTTTCTTTTTTTAAGATCCTTTATATGATCGTTACCTCAAGGCTCTTATTCGCCTCCGCCGCATCGCAGAAGGCAGCCAGCATTTTTTCGCCATAATCCCCGAGGTAGCCCTTTTCCGATATTTTCCTTGGGACCGCCACCGAGGTATCCGCTGCCACTTCCGTCAAGCAGTCATAGAGGGCGTCAAGATTATTCCCGTAATAATCCTGGAACTTCAGTTTCGCGGCAAGGTATTCATGGGCACCTTTCCTTGATTTCGTTTCTTCAGCGTCAAGTTTGATATAGCGCATGCAAACCTCCTAGTAGAGTTTCTGGAAGCTGGCGTAATGGTCTTTCGAGTAGTAGATTTCGCCATAGTCCGAATAGACTATGCGCCTTGCATTCCTGCTGCCCTTCATATAGCCTATATCGCACTCCCTCCAGTGTTTTTTTAGGAGCAGGCCTTCCCTGTTCCCATAGGTATCCCAGCCGATGGATTTCACGGGCGCCACATTATTCAGCGGCCCCCCCCCCGTTTCGGCCAGCCGAGCTCCTGGGCCTCGGCCTTTGTTATATAGTTCGGCGGCAGCTTCTTATATTTAATAAGGTACGCGGACACATGTTCCTTGCCCGTGTAGGTGCCCTCCTCCTCGACAAAGACGTCAAGATATTTTGGGAGAGGCTCCTTTTTTTCCGCCTTTGAGGCTGCTGCGGGCGCCGCAGGCTCCTGGGGTGCCTTGTTTTCTGACGCGCAGCCGGCGCAGAAAAAGGCCATGACCAGTACCAGTACCGATAAAATTCTTAAAATTTTCATAAAAACATCCTTTTCGCCAATGGTATTTTTCGCCGCGCATTATCTTAAATGCCCGGTAGACCTGTTCGAGGAGTATGAGGCGTATCATCTGGTGGGTAAAGGTCATTTTGAAAAAGCTCAGGCGGAGGTCCGCCTTTTCCCTTAAGGCATCCGTATAGCCGAAGGTGCCGCCTATGGCAAAGGTGATGCTGCTTTTCCCATTAAGCGCAAGATTGCCAATGGCATTTACAAGGCCTTCCGACGTCATTTCCTCCCCCTTAAGGTCAAGGAGGATGAGACAGCTTCCTTCAGGGACCGCCGCGATGGTTTTTTCCGTCTCCTTGGCGAGGATTTTTTCCTTTTCTGCGGGTGAAGGGTCATCCGGCATTTTTTCCTCCGGCACCTCGCAAAAGGAGAGCCTGCAGTAATGGGCGAGGCGTTTTTTAAAATCCGCTATCCCCTCCGCAAGGTATTTTTCCTTCACCTTCCCCGCACAGACAATGGTTATCTTCACTGGCGTTCCTTCTGGGGGGCCTCTTCAAGGGTCACTGGAACTGTCTGTTCGGCCCCGTTCCTTATGATGACCACGTCCACCTTATCCCCGACCCTGCATTCGGTGAGCAAATTTCTCAGTTCCACAGCCTTTGAGACCTTCGCCCCCTTAAAGCTTACGATGATATCCCCCGCCTTGATGCCCGCCTTTGACGCCGGGCTGTCGGGAACGATTTTCACGATGAAGATCCCGTCGTGGAGATCCATTTCAAAGCCGTAGCGGGCGGCGATTTCCTTATCCACGAGTGCGGCGCCGAGGTACGGCCGCGCAACGCGCCCTGATTTTGCAAGTTCTGCGAGGATGGGTTTTGCGGTATTTACAGGGATGGCAAAGCCGATTCCCTCAACGCCGCCTAAGGCTATTTTCGCGCTGTTTATGCCGACGACCTCGCCATCCGCGTTAACCAGCGCCCCGCCGCTGTTGCCGGGATTTATGGCGGCATCCGTCTGGATGAGGTTGAATTTCCTTTCCCCAAGTTCGATGCTCCTGTTTAAGGCGCTTATGACGCCAGCCGTGACGCTCCCCCTGAATTCAAGCCCCAAAGGGTTCCCTATGGCGATGGCGGGCTCCCCCACCTGGAGGGTGTCGCTGTCGCCGAATACCACAACGGGAAGATCCGTCTCATCTATCTTCACCACGGCAAGATCCGTCACCGCATCCGCACCGAGGACCCTGCCCTTGACGCTGCGCCCGTCGGTCAGGCTGACGATGATTTCCTCCGCCCCTTCCACCACGTGGTTGTTGGTGGCGATGAAGCCGTCCTTATCGTAGATGACGCCGCTGCCGGTGCCGCGCTCTGTAAGCTGCATCCTGTTAAACACGTCGCGCACGTAGGCCCTGTTCGTTATGCCGACAACCGCCGGCCCGACCTTCTGGGCCGCCGCCACGGTGGGTGTATTGCGTTCGCCTGTGATTTTCGGCGCCTCCTCCTTTTTCGGTTCCTCAACCTTCACGGGAGGTTTCGCTTCCTCTTTCTTTGACGCATCCGTCCTTGTCACCGTGCAGCCTGCGAAAAGGAGCACCGTGAAAAGTGCCATGAGGAGGATGCCCGCAGTTTTCCTTAACATTTCAAGCCTCCTAAAAATCAGATACTATAAAATCCTGGGAAGCGACGGTGATCCTGATTTCCTGTCCCCTTATCCCCAGCATGGAATTTACCGTTTCAAAGGCAAGATCCGGCCTGTTGTTTTCCTGGCTTAAGTGCGCGAGGATGACGCTTTTCGGGAGGCTCTTCAGCTGCGAGAGGAGCCAGCCCGCCGCAGCGTTTGAAAGGTGCCCCCTGTTGCCAGAGATCCTGTGCTTTAGGTCTTCAGGGTAGATGCCATTTTTCAGCATCTCGAGATCGTGGTTCGCTTCTATTATTAATATCTCCGCATCTTCCGCCGCATGCCGCACTGCGTCGCTCACAAAGCCCGTGTCCGTGACATAGGCGCATTTGCTGGCGCCTAACGAAAAGATGTATCCCCTCGGGTCCGCTGCGTCGTGGAGCACGGGGAAGCTTTTTACGGAGACATCCCCGCAGCGGATTTCATCATCCATCACATGGCAGAAGCGCCTGTCGATTTCGGCCTCCCTCGAAAGGATGGCCCGCCAGGTCCTGGCGCTTGCAAAGACGGGCACGTCATATTTTTTCATGAAGAGAGCGATCCCCTTTATATGGTCCATGTGTTCGTGGGTAATGAAGACCCCGTCAAGCCCCTCAGGTTCGGAACCTGCTTCAAAAAGCCGTTTTTTAAGGACCTGGGGCCCTATCCCTATGTCGACGAGGAAGGCATAGCCTTCCGTCTTAATAAGCGCAGCATTGCCCTTGCTGCCGCTGGCAAGCATTGTTACCCTAAACATTCTGCCTCCCTGTTTTTTATGCCTTTTGCAAGGTTCCATTAAGGTTCGGAACCTGCCATTATTTTTTAGCGTCAACGGGCGGGTTTTTCCCCGCCTTTTTTCCCTTCCATTTCCTCCCTGGCGATGGCGGCGCCCGAGCTCGTGCCGATGCGCTCCGCCCCGGCAAGGGCCATTCCGGAGGCTATCTTAAGATCCTTTATGCCGCTTGAGGCCTTGACCTTAAGTCCGTATTTTCCCCATTCCCCGAAAAGGAGCCTTACATCGGAAATGGTCGCACCCCCTCCGGAAAAGCCGGTGCGGGTCTTGACGTATGCGGCGCCGGTCCCCGCGACTGCTTTTACAGCCTCCCTTTTTTCCGCGTCGCTTAAAAGGCAGGTTTCGATGATGACCTTAATGGGCACCGTGACGGTCCCTGCAACGGCCTTAATGTCCTCTTTGACTTCAGCGTATTTCCCGGACTTAAAAAGGGAAATGTTCATGACCATGTCGATTTCATCTGCGCCATCTTTTTCTGCGAGGCGGGCCGCGAAAACCTTCGTTTCAGTCTTTACCGCCCCGAGGGGGAAGCCGATGACGGTGACCACCTTGGCCCCCGTCCCCTTAAGGCATTTTTTTGCGAGGGAAACGTGGCATGGGTTCACGCAGACGCCGAAAAGGCGGTACTCTTCCGCCTCCTTGCAGAGGGGAACTATATCGCTTTCCGTGGCATCTGGTCTTAAGAGCGTATGTTCAAGAAGCATTTTACGCACCTCTTCCATGGCATGGCTTCTTTCCGGCAGAATTTCATCATCACCGGAATACCTTACATTAAAATATTTAAAATATTTTATCCTAACATTTTAATTATAGCAGAAAGGAGCCCCATTTACTGCAAAATTTCTGCGAAATAAAAAATGCGGCTTAAGAACCGCATTTGGTGGCAGAGCCCGTAAAAATAGAACTGGTGGCCTTTTACCTTATAGCCGCTGGCCGCCTCCACCGCCTTCGCAAGGCGCGTGCTGTCTAGAGCGGGGACATCCATGACCGCGCCGCAGTTTGTGCAACGCACGTGGTGGTCCTCTTTCACCGCGTCGAAGCGGAAGCTGTCCTCCCCGACGTTGAGGACGTTTATGACGCTGAGCCTCGAAAGGATTTCCAGCGTCTTATAGACGGTGGCAAGGCTCATGGCCGTGCATTTCGCCTAGAGCTTTGAAAAAAACACTTCCGCCGTCGGGTGCGCATTTTCCGCGGTCAGCGTCTCATAGGCCGCCAGCCTCTGCGGCGTCACCTTATAGCCCTTATCCCTTAAAAGCTGCGTGAGTTCCTTACCTGTCAGCATTGCGTCCTCCCAATGGGTTTTGTGATTAACTCATATTTTACTTGCCGCCGGGGCGTTTGTCAACATTTCATTTCCGGCGGGAAAAAGCCCTCCCGAAGAAGGGCCAAATTAGAGGCTTATTAATTACTATACACATTATAGCATAAAGTGTATACAAAATGCAAGGCAAATCTTGCCGCCTTAAATTTGTAGAGCAGATCCCGCCGCCTTAAATTTGCAGGCGGATCCTGCTACCTGAAATCCCTGCCCAGGATGACGATGCCGTCATAGGATGCGGAAGGATCCTTATCGGTCCTGGTCTTATGGGGGAAGGGAATTTTGGCGAGTTTGGCGACGATGCTGCCGTCATTAGTGGTGGAGATGACGAGGGTTTCGTTCTCCATGGCATCGCTGCCGCCATCTAAGACCGCAAAGCCCGCGTTTTCAAGCCTCTGCCTTGCGGCGGCGCCGTCAGCGGTGCTGCCGCTCCTATTTATGAGAAGTAGCGTCGTCCTTGAAGGGCGTGCGGGCGCCGCTGCGGGGGCCGGTGCCGCAGCGAGAGCCGGCGCAGCTGGCGCCTTCCCATGCTTATTACCCTTATTATCATTATCCTGTTTTACATTTTTGGGCTCCTGTTTCTTAGATTCCTGTTTCTTCTGTTCCTTCTGTTTCTTCTTCCTGCCTTCGACCCTTTCTGCGTCGCACTTTTTCACGCTGTCGCTCTGGAGCTCCTTTTTAAGGGACGCACCGGATGAAGACGCGGCCTTTTCTTCCTTTTCCTCCGCCACGGCCTGCCTGAAGGACCTTCCGTATTCCGCTTCCATCATTTCCGCGGCGCTTCTGTAGCGGTCTGTCATTTCCGCGCCCTGCATCTTCGCCATTTCGGCGCGGAGTTTCGCGATATCCGGGATCCAGTAATTGATGTCGCCTATATCCTCAGGGGTCCCCGGCACCGTGGCCGCGGAAATCCCCTTTTCCTTCACCATGGCAAGGAGGGCGCGGCCGATGTCGACCATGTCCACCATGGGAAGGTTCGTATCGATCATGGAGGTTATCTGCCTGGAAAGCCCGGGGATCCTCAGCAGCATGAAGGCTGACGCTATCTTATCGTAGACGGCCATGAGGAAATGCTGCTGGCGCTTAATCCTCCCTATGTCCCCTTCCTCGTCCCTGTACCTCACATATTGTATGGCCTTCTCCCCGTCAAGGTGCTGGGGGCCCTTTTTGATGTCGATGAGGAAATCGTCCCAGTCATCGTAATAGTACATATCCTCTTCCACGTCGATGTCAACGCCGCCTATGGCATCGACAACGCCCTTAAAGCCGTTGAAATCGACCTGGACATAGTTATCGATCCTGATTCCCAGAAATTCCTCCACCGTCTCCTGGGTCAGCTGCCTGCTGCCATAGGAAAAGGCGTGGTTGATTTTATCGAACCCGTTGCCCGGGATGCGCACGCGGGTATCTCTCGGGATGGAAAGGAGGGAGACGGTCTTTTTCTGCGTATCGAACATGACCACGAAGATGGTGTCGCTGCGGCCCGGGTCATCGTCCTTCGGCCGCTCGTCGATTCCGAGGACCATGATATTCTTCTTTAACGCCAGGCGCTCCTGGCGAGTGAGGCTGTCAGCGCTCTCATCCCCGCCCGCAAAATAGGAATAGATTCCGTAGCCACAGGCAAGTACGGCCACCGCCACGGCGAGAATGATGCCTAAAACATTCGGCTTCATTTAAGCACCCCCCTGAACCGCTCCAGGAAAGATCGGAGCATCCTTGCCGTCATGCCCCAGACGACATGGTTTTCCCAGCGCCAGAACCAGATTCTGTATTTCTTCCTCGCCCGCCAGGCAGAGCCCCTGGGAATGAAGTCAAAGGGAAAATCGTCCCCCGCCTTGTCCCATAGCTCCATCTCCCGGACCTCGGGCGGCGTATCAAGGAAAAAACCGAGTGGCACGGTAAAGACTTCTGAAACTTCGGCAGTGACCGGCCTTATGGCTTCCCTGTTTTTAAGGCGCCCCACGAAGGGATGGACGACGGAGCCCATATTGGCGACGAAGGTATCAAGCTCGCCCCAGACTTCGACGTCCTTTTCCGTGAGCCCGAGCTCTTCGCAGGTTTCCCTGACGACGGTCCTTTCAAAGGAGCCGTCCTTTTCTTCAAAGCTCCCGCCAGGGAAACAGATTTCCCCGGGCTGGCGCTTTAAGCTTTCCGCCCGCACCTCGAAAAGGATCTCTATTTCAGGCACTTCGCCCTTACCGCATATGAAGGGGATGAGGACCGCCGCGTCCCGCATGCCATCAAATTTATCCACCCCGGGCATTCTTTTTTTCAGTTCGCGTAAAATATTATCCCTTAAAATTTCCATAACTCCACTTTTCTACCCGCTTTTAAAAATATCCTGCCCCTAAATGTAATAAGTAAATGAAAAATAGGACCGCCTCCGCAATCCTATTCCCATTTCCCGTATTTAACCGCCGTCATGGCGTGGTATCTGAGGTAGCGCTCCTCCGCGTCCTTTATACCGGCGGCAGCTTCAAGGTCCCTCCTAAAGTCCGCATTTTCCGGGTAAAACCCGTAGGCCCTTTCCAGAAGGCCCGCCGCCTTTCCGTAGTCGCCGCATTGCGCCGCGTCCTCGGCGAGGAATTTCGCCGCCCGGAATGCGTAGGGGTCACTGGTCCAATCCTTTCCTTCAGCGAGGATGCTTTCCGCTTCAGCGAGCGCCTCATCGTTTTTCCAGCTCTCCCTGAGGATCTCAAGCCTTCTTGCGAGGATGCCGCCCCGGTCTGCGCTGCGGAACTTATATGGGTAGCTCCTGCAGTATTTATAGGCCTTTAAGAGGTAAATGCAGGGCGCATTGTCCGTATGCGTGAGCTTCCAGACGATTTCCGCCACGTCCCTTAAGGAGAGCACCATATGCTCCACTTCGCTTAGCCCGTATTCAGGGGGCGGCGCGATGCGGGGCGTCTCATTTATGACGGTGCTTAAAACGTCCATGGCGCCTTCTATGTCCTCATGGAAAAAAAGGACCCTGCCGACGGTGCTCCTGCAGGTCCAGTCATCCATGTCGCATACCATGTTTTCAGGCACGGGAAGCGCGCCTCCCGTCACCTTCTTCACGTAGATATCCCAATCCTTTTTTTCCATCTCAGTTTCCCCTCACATAGTGCCGCGGCACCCTGGGGCTCACCGCGCAGACGATTTCATAGCAGATAGTCCCCGCCCATTTGGCGACCCGCTCTATGGGAAGCTCGGGGCCCCCCATGACGATGACCTCATCGCCGACTCCCGCGCCCTTTATGTCCGTCACATCGAGCATTACCTGGTCCATGCAGACCATCCCCACGATGGGGGCGTGTTTCATGCGCACGATCATATAACCCTTATTGGAAAGATTCCTGCTGACGCCATCCGCATAGCCTATGGGGACGGTAGCGATCCTGCTCTTCCTTTTAAGCGTGCAGGTCCTACCGTAACCCACGGTCTCACCTTCCTTAAGTTCCTTTATGAAGGCGATGCGCGTCTTTAAGGTCATGACGGGGACGAAGGAGCCGTAGCAGTCCAGCATGTGCGCAGGGTGGAGGCCATAGAGGGTTATGCCCTGCCGCACCATGTCAAGCTGGTATTCCTGGAGCTCGCTTAAGGCGGCGCTGTTTGCGATATGCCGTATGGGGATCCTGATCCCCTTTTCTTCTATGAGTTTCAGCGCCTCAAGGAACCTTTTGAACTGGAAGGCGGCGTATTCCTTATCATCGCTGTCTGCGGTGGCGAAATGGGAAAATACCCCTTCAAACTCGATTCCCGGGAGCGATGCGGCAAGGGCCGCAAAATCCCCCGCCTCCTTCACGTGGAGGCCGATGCGGTGCATGCCCGTATCTATTTTTATATGGATTTTTGCCTTTTTCTTAAGCTTTAAGGCGGCGTCATTTAGGGCGTAAAGGGTCCCTTCGTCAAAAACGGCGTGGCTCAGGCCATATTTCACGACGATTCCCGCAACCCCGGGGTGCATGGCGCCAAGGATCAGGATGGGAAGGTTTATCCCGCCTTCTCTTAGGGCCACCGCTTCCTGCGGCAGCGCGACGGAGAGGTACTCCGCCCCGTTCCTTGCCGCTTCCTCGGCAACGCGCAGCGCGCCGTGGCCGTAGGCATCCGCCTTCACCACGGCACAGAGCTTCGTCCCGGGTTTTAAATTGGTCTTCGCAGCCTGTACGTTTTTCGCCACGGCGTCAAGATTGATCTCCGCCCAGGCGCCCCTTTCTATGTGCACTAGATCTTCCCCTTCTTGCACTCTGCCGCACTGGTACAGTCCCCGCAGCCGCATTTGGCGTATTTTTTGCCGCACCAGCTTCTCGCGGCTATGATGCAGAGGATAATGATTATGCCTCCAGCAATATACATCATGACACGATCCTCGTATTTTCCGTCTCCCAGCGCTTGAACCTGCAGTAACCACAGGGGATGTAGATCCCGAAGGTCACGATGAAAAGGATGTAGATGAGGAGCCACTGGAAGAAGAAGTCGAAGCCCGACCAGGTGAACTCAAGCTGCCTGCCGTCCACATAGGTATTTTTGCAGATCCAGCGCTGCATGGCGCTGTAGGCCCAGTGGAAAAAGAGTCCCCCGGTAACGAAGGTCACGAGGGTAGTCCAGGCGCAGACCCAGAAATACCCGAAACCGGATCCCCTAAATTCAAACATAAAATCCTCCTAGCTGAGTTTTTCCTTAAGCATTTTCTGTACCATGCCGGGATTGGCCTTGCCCTTGGACTTCTTCATGATCTGTCCCACGAGGAAGCCGATGGCCTTATCCTTGCCCGCCTTGAAATCGGCGACGGACTGGAGGTTTTCGGCAATGGTCTCTTCAACGAGTTTTAGGATGGCCCCTTCATCGTTTACCTGTTCGAGGCCGAGATCCTTAACTATGGCCTTGGGATCCTTATTACCTTTAAGCATTTCCGCAAAGACCGTCTTGGCAAGCTTGCTGGAAAGGACCCCGTCCTTTATGAGGTTCACCATGCCGGAAAGGTTCCCCGGCGTTATCGTAAAATCTTCAATGCCGATGCCTTCGCTGTTAAGGTATGCGGAGACATCGCCTAAGATCCAGTTAGAGACGGCCTTACTGTCCTTTGCGGTCTTTACCGCTTCATCAAAGTAGTCCGCCATAGCCTTTGTGGAAACGATAAGATGCGCATCGTATGGCGGCAGGCCGTGGCCTTTGACAAGCCTTGCCTGGCGCTCTGCGGGAAGCTCGGGGAGCTCTTTTTTCACCCGCTCTATCCATTCGTCGCTCAGCTCCACGGGAACGAGGTCCGGCTCAGGGAAGTAGCGGTAATCGTGGGCCTCCTCCTTATTCCTCATGGAAAGGGTCACCCCGTTTGCGTCATCCCAGGTGCGGGTCTCCTGCACCACGTGGCCGCCGTCCTCGAGGATTTCCTTCTGGCGCTCCACCTCGTAATCTATGGCGCGCATGAGGGCGCGGAAGGAATTGAGGTTCTTGATTTCCGCCCTCGTTCCGAATTCCTTCGCATCTTCCTTCATGATGGAGATATTGGCGTCTACCCTGAGGCTCCCTTCCTGCATCTTGCAGTCGCAGACGTCGGTGTATTCGAGTATTGCCTTAAGGCTTTCCATGTAGGCCCTGGCGTCTTCTGCGCTCCGCATGTCGGACTCGGAGACGATTTCTATTAAGGGGACTCCCGCCCTGTTATAATCGACGGACGAGGAATCAGACGTGTAAATTGTTTCGCCGCTATGGACGAGCTTTCCCGCATCTTCTTCCATATGGATTCTCGTAATCCCTATGCGCTTTTCCTCCCCGTCTACGTTGATATCGATATGCCCGTGCTCGCAGATGGGCTGGTCGAACTGGGAGATCTGGTAATTTTTTGCAAGGTCAGGGTAAAAATAGTTCTTCCGGTCGAATTTATTGTATTTCTTTATTTCGCAGTTTAGTGCAAGCCCCGTGCGGATGGCAAATTCAACCACCTGCTTGTTGAGGACCGGTAGCGCTCCCGGCATCCCGAGGCACACGGGGCAGACATGGGTATTCGGTCCTGCGCCGAACTCGGTGGAGCAGGAGCAAAAAGCCTTGGATTTGGTCTTAAGTTCCGCGTGGACTTCAAGTCCCACTACAGTAATATACCTGCTCATTATTTCTCACCTCCGGCGTATTTCGTGTGGTAATCCGTTGCCTGTTCAAACGTATAGGCCACGCGGAGCACCGTCTCCTCATCGAGCACGCGGCCGATGATCTGCATGCCCACAGGCATCCCCACTGAAAAGCCGCAGGGGATTGACATGCCGGGGAGCCCCGCCATGTTGACGGGGATGGTGGTAACGTCAAGGAGGTAGATGGTTAAGGGGCTCATCTTCCAGTCGATGGGGTATGCTACGACGGGGGACGTCGGAGTAAGGAGCACGTCGCACTTTTCGAAGGCTTCCTTAAAGTCGCGGCGGATTAAGGTCCTTACCTGCATGGCCTTTTTGTAATAGGCGTCGTAATACCCGCTTGAAAGCACATATGTCCCGAGCATGATGCGGCGCCTTACCTCTGGGCCGAAGCCATCCGTGCGGCTCAGGGTTGTCATTTCAGGTGCGGATGCGGCCTCAAAGTTGCGGTAGCCGTAGCGCACGCCGTCATAGCGGGCAAGGTTTGCCGAAGCCTCGGCGGGCGCGATTATATAGTATGTCGTTACTGCGTATTCGGTATGTGGCAGCGAAAGTTCGACGATTTTTGCGCCAAGCTCCTCATATTTTTTAACGGCGGACATGATGGTATCCTTGACGCCCGCATCAAGGCCTTCGCCGAAATATTCCTTCGGGAGCCCTATCTTAAACCCCTTTACGTCGGGTACCAGGGCCTTAAAAAAATCGGGGACTGGCTCATTAAGTGACGTGGAATCGTTTTCATCCTTTCCGCAGATTACATTTAAGACCGCCGCGGCATCCGTCACGTCCTTCGTTATTGGTCCTATCTGGTCAAGAGATGAGGCAAACGCCACGCAGCCGTATCTTGATACGCGGCCGTAGGTGGGCTTTATGCCGGCGCAGCCGTTAAATGCGGCGGGCTGCCTTATGGAGCCGCCCGTATCGCTCCCGAGGGACCAGATGGCTTCGCCTACGGCGATGGCGGCGGCGCTGCCGCCAGATGAACCGCCCGGCACCATGTCCAGGTTCCAGGGATTTCTCGTTACCTTGAAATAGCTTGTTTCCGTGGTGGACCCCATCGCAAATTCGTCCATGTTCGTCTTGCCGAGGAAGATGGTGTCAACGCCCCTTAGCTTCCTTATTACATGGGCATCATATACGGGTATGAAATTGCTGAGTATCTTTGAGGAACAGGTTGTCCTGAGTCCCTTCGTCGAAATATTGTCCTTTATGGCCCCAGGGATTCCCGTAAGGATGTCTATCTTGTCCCCTGCGGCGATCATTTTATCCACTTTTTTCGCCTGAGCCAGGGCATTTTCCTTATCGATGGTCACATAGGCCTGGATATCGCCTTCCACCTCATCGATCCTTTTATAGAGGGCCTTCGTGAGTTCGACGGAGCTCAGCTCTTTTTTAAGAAGTTTTTCGTGCAGCTCGTGGGCTGTAAGTCTATAAAGTTCCATAAGCCCTCCTCACTTGATTACCCGCGGCACCTTGAAGCCGTCGCCATGCACCGCCGGGGCATTCTTCAGCGCTTCCTCGCAGCTCACGCCGGGCTTTGCCACGTCCTCGCGGAACGAATTTGAAATGTGGAGCACGTAAGGCGTCGCCTCAATGCCCTCCATGTCGATTTTCTGCAGGATATCCGCATAGTTTAAAATTTCATTAAACTGCTGCGTGAATTTTTCCATTTCCGAATCCGGCACCGTCAGCCTAGAGAGCTGCGCTATGTACCGTACGTCTTCGGCAGATACTTTCATTTTCCACACCCTCCTGTAATAACAAAATAACAAAAGAACAAAAGAATAACTATCCAATTTATTATTATACCACGAACCGCCCCATCACAGGAAAGATTATTTTCCCGAAAGGGCCCTGCCGGGTACTTTTTTACATGGATTTACGTGAAAGTTCCTAGAATTTTTGCATTTTCAAGCGAAATTTCACAATTATTCTACATAAAAATATGCAGGGGCTTTATAATAAAGGTACGAAAGGGAAACGAGGTGTTTTATGAAAAGCGTAAATGCTTTCGATTACAGCCAGCAGATATTAAAGACCCTCGCAAGGGGCGTCTTTTTAAACACCAGCGTGGCGGCGGATGAATACCATGACCATCGGCTGGGGCAACTTCGGCTTTATCTGGGGGAAGCGGATTTTTACCATGCTTATCCGCCAGTCCCGTTTTACCCATTATTTAATTGAGAAAAACCAGGTATTTACCGTAAGCGTCCCGCTTACCGACGATTTCAAGAAGGCCCTTGTAATATGCGGCACGAAATCAGGACGCAACACGGATAAATACAAGGAAGCGGCCATTACCGCGGCGCCAGCCCAGACGGTTGACGCACCGATAATTTTAGGCTGTGGCCTGCACATTGAGTGCCTGGTGGTTGACAGGCGCACCATGGGCCCCGATGCCTTTGACGCCGAACTTGCAAAAAAATGTTATGCGGACGATGACTGGCACACATATTATGCGAGACTCATAACCGCCGCGTACATTGAAAAATAATTTTTCCTTTTCCCAAGGCATACATTTTTAAAAAGGCGCACTGCAGCAGGTTGACCTCCTTTATTTCTTGCAGCGCGCCTTTTTGCCACCCTTTTTGAGACAAGGAGCCGCCCATGAAGCAAGTACGCTCAAAAGAAGAATTATGCGATTTCATTGCGGAAGCGGGATTCCCCCCATTCATCGACGGGGGCGCGGAAGGCTTTTCCGACCTTGACGTAATTGCAGCCAAATACTGGTATAACCCAATTGATGACACGAACCCCTGGAACTGGCGCTATTTCGTCGCCAGGGATAAAAGGATCGCCTACGGGAAATTCTTCCGCAAGAAGCTCGGCTTCGTGGAGAAAAAATGGTTCCCCTATTTTGCTGCGGTAAGGCGTGACGGCCTCACGTTTGGCGACCTTTACCGGGCGGGGCTTGCCTCCTACAGGATGAAGACGGTAGTGGGTCTCTTAAATGAGGAGAAGCTTACATCAAAAGAAATAATGCACCGCTCAGGGCTTAAGAAATCCGCCATGGAGAGCGCCCTCACGGAGCTTACGATGAAGACGTACATAGTCATTTCAGGCTTTGAGCCGCAGCTCAGCCGGGACGGGGAGTCCTACGGCTGGCCCGTCGCAAGATACGATATCGCAGAAAGATGCATGAAAAGGGAATTTTTCGAATCGCCGAAGGAATCGGCATACCTTATAATGGAGTACCTGAAAAGCACCTTCCCCAAGGCCGACGAAGAAATGCTGGAAAAACTTGTCCTTAAATAGCTTAAGAAACAAAAAAGCAAAATAAAAAACATCCTGCCTTTTGCGGCAGGTTGTTTTTTATTATTTTTTTTATTTTATTCCCCGCCCCTTACAATTTTAAGGAATTCGGTTTCATCTATTATTTTCACCCCGAGCTGCCCGGCCTTTGTGAGTTTGGATCCCGCATCTTCCCCTGCGATTACGTAATCGGTCTTCCTGCTTACGCTGCCTGAGACCTTTGCCCCGACGGCAAGGGCCATGCCCTGCGCCTCAGCGCGCCCTAAAGTAGGGAGTGTCCCCGTAAAGACGAGGGCCTTTCCGTAAAAGGAGTTTACTTCCGTAACGGACTGGGTAAAATCCATTTTAACCCCCGCCGTCTTAAGCCTTTCTATGAGGTCAAGATTTGACGGCACAGAAAACCAGGTAACGACGCTTTCCGCTATTTTATCCCCGATGTTGCGGATGGCGGCAAGCCGCTCTTCGTCAGCCTCCATAAGGTTTTTTATGCTCTTAAACTCCATGGCAAGGGTCCTTGCGACCTTTGCGCCTACGTGGCGTATGCCTAAGGCAAAGAGCAGCCTGTCCAGCTCGTTTTCCCTGCTTTTTGCTATGGCGGAAAGGAGGTTTTCCGCGGACTTTTCGCCCATGCGCTCTATTTTTACGAGATCTTCCTTATTTAACGAGAAAAGATCCGCTGCGTCGCAGATGAGCCCCGCATCGACGAGCTGGGTTATGACCGCGGGGCCGCAGCCGTCTATGTCCATGGCATCCCTTGATGCGAAGTGGATGAGCCCTTCCCTGCCGAGGGCCGGACAATGAGGGTTTGTGCAGCGGATGGCGGTTTCATTCCCCCTCGTCACGCTCCAGCCGCATTCAGGGCACAGGGACGGCACGGTGACTTCCTTTTCCTCACCCGTGCGCCTACCCTTTTCCACGCGGAGCACTTCGGGGATTATTTCGCCGGCCTTATTTATGATTACCCTGTCGCCTATCCTGATATCCTTATCCCTTATGAAATCGACGTTATGGAGCGTCGCGCGGCTCACGGTGCTGCCTGAAAGCTTAACGAGCGTAAGTACCGCAGTAGGCGTCAGTACCCCCGTCCGCCCGACGCGCCAGTCGATGTCTTCCAGCGTCGTCTCCGCCTGCTCGGGCGGGTATTTAAAGGCGATGGCCCATCTCGGGTCCTTTCCCGTTGCGCCGAGGATCCTCTGCTGGTAGACCGCATCCACCTTGATTACCGCCCCGTCCGTGTCGTAGGAAAGTGCGGTGCGTTTTGCGCTGAAATTTTCTATATAGTCCCATGCTTCCTCTATAGAGCTTACGACCTTATAATTTTCGCTTACCTTAAACCCGAAGGATTTAAGCATGGCAAGTGACTCGCTGTGCTTTTCCCTTGCCCCGTCGCCGACGAAATAGGCAAAGAAGCTGAGCGACCTTTTCGCCGTGACGTTAGGGTCAAGCTGCCTGAGGCTCCCCGCCGCGGCGTTCCTGGGGTTGGCGAATTCGTCCTCCCCTTTTCCCGCCCGCTCCTCGTTAAGCTTCATGAAGGCGTGGCGCGGCATGTAGACTTCGCCACGGACGTCTAAAAGCTCAGGGTAATCCCCCGTAAGGACAAGCGGTATGCTCCTTATGGTGCGCACGTTTGCCGTGACGTTTTCGCCGACGCTCCCGTCGCCCCTTGTCGCTGCGCGGACGAATTTCCCGTTTTCGTAGATGAGGCTGCAGGCAAGCCCGTCTATTTTTGGCTCCATGACATAATCGATCCTGCTGCCTTTAGGAAGGCCTCCCCGCACCCTTTCATCAAATGCCTTAAGCTCATCGAAACTAAAGATATTCCCGAGGCTGAGGAGCGGGGTAAGATGCGTAACCTGCGTAAAATCAGGCGCCGCGCGGCCGCCGACCCGCTGCGTCGGCGAATCTTCCGGCACGTCTTCCGGAAACTCCGCCTCGATTTCCCTTAAGCGCACCATGAACCTATCATACTCCGCATCCGTTATTTCAGGTGCATCGAGCACGTAATAGAGATATTCGTGATGCCTTATTTCTCCGCGGAGCGCTGCCGCTTCTGCGAGCCTTTCTTCCTTATACATTGCTACCTCTTTTTAAGCACCGCATATTTCGTGAGCAGGCTCTTTATGCCGCCGTCGTCAAAGGCGACCTGCACTTCCTGCCCGTCGACGGATTTCTTCACCCCGACGACGGTGCCGCTTCCGAATTTATTATGGACCACCTTATCCCCCGCCTTAAAGACGATGGAGGCGCTGTTTTCCTTAGGCGTGAAAGGTTCGGATTTTTCCTTCCTCCCTCCCGGCACTGCCTTAACCTCTCCCGCCCTTTTAACCGCGTGGATTAAGTTCCTCGGTATCTCGGAAAGGAAGCGGGAGGGCGGGTTCACGGCGGACTGGCCGAACATGTTGCGCACCCTGGCATTCGTTATAATGAGGTGCTCCTTCGCCCTCGTTATGCCGACGTAGCAGAGCCGCCGCTCCTCCTCAAGCCCGTCATCGTCCATCATGCTCCTTGCATGGGGGAAGAGCCCTTCTTCTGCGCCCGCAAGGAAAATTACGGGAAATTCGAGCCCTTTTGCCGAATGGAGCGTCATGAGCGTCACGGAATTATCATCCGTCTCCGCTTCGTCAATATCCGAAAGGAGCGCCACGTGGCTCAGGAAATTTTCCAGCGTGTCCTCATCTTCCCCCCTCGTGAAATCTTCCGCCACGGAGAGAAGCTCCATGAGATTATCTATCCTCGCCTTGTCATGGGGATCTATGGAAAGCTCCAGCTCCTCGAGATACCCGGTCCTTTCCATGAGCACACTGATGATGTCCTTTACGGGGACCGCATCCATTTCTGCCGTCAGGTCGAAAATGATTCCCACCAGCTCCTCTATTTTCGCTGCGGTCTTCCTGGAAATGTCAGGAATGTCGCCGGCCCCGGAAATTACGTCAAAAAGGCTCCTTTCCTTTTCTTTTGCTATGGCAAGGAGTTTTTTTATTGTCACATCCCCAACGCCGCGGCGCGGGACGTTTATGATGCGAAGGAGGCTCATATTGTCGTCAGGGTTATAAAGGACGCACAGGTAGGCAAGCATGTCCCTTATCTCCCTGCGTTCGTAGAACTTCGTACCGCCGACTATGGTATAGCCGATGCCGCTTTTAATGAACATTTCCTCAAAAACGCGGGACTGGGGGTTGGTGCGGTAAAGGACTGCCATATCCCCGAGCCTTAAGCCAAGGACCCTGAACTCCCTCACCTTTTCCACGACGAAACGCGCCTCGTCCCGTTCGTCTTCCGCATGGTAATAGGTTATTTCCTTTCCCGTGCCGTTATCCGTCCAGAGGTTCTTTTCCTTCCTTCCTGTGTTGTTTTCGATGACGGCGTTTGCGGCGTCCAGTATTACCTGGGTGCTCCGGTAGTTCTGCTCAAGCTTTATTACCTCAGCCTCAGGGTAATCGTTTTCAAAATCAAGGATGTTTCTTATATCCGCGCCGCGCCAGCTGTAGATGCTCTGGTCTGCGTCGCCCACGACGCAGATGTTATGGTGCTTTTCCGCAAGTATATTCGTCAGGAGGTACTGCACCCTGTTGGTGTCCTGGTATTCGTCGACGAGGATGTAGCTGAACTTATCCTGCCATTTCCCGCAGACCGTTTCATTATTTTTAAGGAGGTCCAGCGTCACGAAAAGAAGGTCGTCAAAATCAAGGGCGTTATTGTCGATGAGTGCCGACTGGTAAAGGGCATAAATCTGCGCCACCTTCGTGTCGTAAAAATCCCCCGCCTCATATTTTTCAGGCTTTATGAGGCAATTTTTTGCGGCGCTAATTCTAGCAAGGACGCCGGATGCCTGGTAGCGCTTTTCGTCAAGGTTCATTTCGCGCACGATCTGCTTTATGAGGTTCTTGCTGTCCGCGGTACCGTAGATGACGAAATTGCCCTTATAGGGGCCGAGCTTTTCGATGTCCTGCCTGAGGAGCCGCACGCAGAAGGCATGAAAGGTAAAGAGCCAGACGTCCTTTGCCCCTTCGCCGCTCATGGCATTGACCCGCTGCCTCATTTCGCTCGCCGCCTTATTCGTAAAGGTTATGGCAAGTATTTTATAGGGCTTTACCCCGATGTTTAAAAGATGCGCGATCCTGCAAGTCAGGACCTTCGTCTTCCCGCTTCCAGCGCCCGCTATGATGAGCATGGGCCCGTCAACCTTTGCCACCGCCGCCGACTGCTCCTTGTTCAGGCCTTCCAACGTATCCACAGGGGAATCCTCCGTTAATTTTCCGTATACAATCATTATAACATAGATTTGTTCCGCAGGGTGCGGTATAATAGTACAAAAGAAGGAGTTTTTATGGAAAAGGAATTAAGCAAAACCTGGCGTGTGCTGATTGAATTTGACATACTTAAAAAGTGGGACAGGATCCTCATAGGGCTCTCCGGCGGCAAGGACAGCATGTTCCTCGTTTACGCTCTGACGGAGATAAAAAAGCGCTCCCCGATCCCGTTTGACCTCACCTGCTTTACGGTAAACCCCATGTTTTCATGTGCCTTCCCAAAAAAGGAACTGGAGGATTTCTGCAGCTCCTTTAACATTCCCTTTTACACCGAGGACCTCAACATCCCATCCGCCATAAAAGACGAAGGCCCCTGCTATACCTGCTTCTATTTCAGGTGGGCGACCCTAAACAGGAAGGCGAAGGAACTCGGCTTTAACAAGGTAGCCCTTGCCCACCACGGCGATGACGCGGCCGAGACGTTTTTTCATGAACCTCGTAACATCGGGACAGCTTTCAACGCTCCTCTCGTCCACCTATCTTTCCCGCACGGGACTTATGGTGATAAGGCCACTTATCTACTACAGGGGATATGAAATAAGGAGCTTCATAAAAAAATGGGCCTTACGCCCATTAAAACCCCTGCCCCTATGACGGGAACACCATTCGGCAGAAGATAAAGGAAAAGATAGCCTCCATGGAAAAGTAATTCCCGGGGTTCTACGACAACCTTGCGGCGGCGATGCGTGGCAGTGCGGAGCTATGGCCTGAAAAACCCGCACTAAAAGAGATGCGGGAAAAATTTTATAGGTTCTAGCAGAAAAAATAAAAGGCGGCTTTTAAAGCCGCCTTTTTTTTATTTAATTATGCAAAAGACACCACCCGGACGTCTTCACTTTCTATTATCTTTTTGAGGTGCCTGAGTTCCTCCTTTGAAGGCGTGCGGAATTTTTCTTTATTATATGTAAGCCCGAGCTGCGTATATTTATCCGCACCGTAGGAATGGTAGGGGATGAGCTCCATCATGGGCTCCCTCATATTCTTTCCGGCAAAGCGGGCCGTGACCCTTATGTTTCCATCATCCCAGTTGACGCCCATAATGACGGGCACCCGGATGACGACGCTGCCGCGTTTTTTTCCAAGCGCGGCGATGTTCTTAAGGATTTTCCCGTTATCCACGCCGGTCCACTCATGGTGGCACGCCGCATCCATGCATTTAATATCGATGAAGAGAAGATCCGTCCTCTGAAGTACGGGCGAAAGCTCCTTAAGGTCAAAATAGCCGCTTGTTTCCATGTCCTGGCTGAGGCCTGTGTCGTAGACTTCCCCGGAGATTTCAGAGAGAAAGGCGGCCTGCGCCGTGCATTCGCCTCCCGAATAGGCGACGCCGCTGCCGGAGCGGCGCAAGACGTTCAGTTCCCGCTCCAGGTGCTTTATTATATCTTTAGCCGTGTATTCCGTAACGATGTTTTTGCTGGCCATGGTAAGGCAGGCCTCGGTACAGGCCCCGCAGCCCGTGCAGCACTCGCAGTCATGGGGCGCCAAAAAATCAAAGCTTATACCATTTGGGCAAACCGCCACGTACCTGCCGCAGCGCACGCAGCGCGACGCCACGTAAAGGATCCTGTTTCTTTCTTCCCAGCCTTCAGGGTTTGCGCACCAGCGGCAGCTCAGCGAGCAGCCGGCGAAAAAGACCGTAGTCCTTATACCGCTCCCATCATTTACCGAGTAATCATGCAGATGCAGGATCTTCCCCTTAATTCCCATGTACGCTCCTTATTATGATGGAATCCTGCAGGGCCTTGAACAGATGCACGAACTGGATGCTGTAACCGGCCACGCGGACCAGCGGGTCCTTATAGTTTTCAGGATGCTTCTGGGCATCAAGAAGGGTTCCAGTTGGAAGGGTATTGAACTGGACATGGAAGGTGCCATGGTCGAAGAAGGGGAGGACCATGGCCGCTATGTTGCTGCGGCTGCGCCTGGTGCTGACAATGTCATGGCTGAGGCGCATGTTAAGGAGCGTCCCGCCGCTGTGGATGTCCTGGTTCATTTTCGCACAGGAATTCATTGCCGCGATGGGCGTCGAGGTATCCATCCCTGCAACGGTGGAGACGCCTTCCGAAATGAGTTCTCCGGCCTTCCTGCCGCAGGCCATCGCGTCGATGACGCATCCCGTGGAGATGAAATTGGAAATTCCCATGAACGCACTGGTGAAGCGGCTGCCATAGATGTCGGTATACTGGTGAGTTTTTTCATAAAAATGGTTAGCAATGCGCTGGGCAATGTCATCGACGTAATCGTCATCATTGCCGTATTTCATCGCCAGCTGCGCCTTCCTGCGCATGCTCCCGCAGCCTTCACAGTTTTTGTCAAGGGCGGTGAGGAGCTCAGTCATGGTGCAGGCCTTATCGTCAAAAACGAGTTTCTTCACGGCGGCCAGGCTGTTTGCGCTTTCCGCAAGTCCGATCCACGTAAGCACGGGCCCGATATTGTATTTCGCGCCGCCGTCCACAAGGTCCATGCCGCTTTCAAGACAGTCCTCGAAAACCGCCGAGAAGTAGGGGTGCGGGATCATTTCCTTCTGCAGGCGCTGGGCCACCAGGGCCCCAGTCACGGAAATATCGATGAGATTGTCGAACTGTTCCATATAGGCCGCTTCCACTTCCTCGTAGGAGGAGAATTTGCGGTCCTTATGGATGGACATCCACATCTGCTTTCCCGTCATGCGGCTTTTGCCGCCGTTGGTCGCATATTCAAAGGCAGCACTGAAATTCACGTTCACTGTGCTGGTCCATTCGAAGGTCTTCCTGAAATGCGGCACGACGCAGCCGCAGTTATTCCAGTCGCGGCATCTTCCGTCTCATAGCCGAGGTTCTTCAGCATCTAGTAGCCAGTCTTATCGCTGTGGATGGCGGGGAAGCACATCCCCTCGACAACAAGGTCCATGACCGCATCGATAAATTCCCTCGGGCTATTCTGGGAAATCCTTACTGAAAGCCCCGGCTGGTGCGTCTTTATTTCCTTCGTCGCCTTAAGGGCCAGGTAGCTCAGCTCATTGGTCGCATCCTTGCCGCTCCTGTCGCTACCGCCGACGGTGCGGTTCTAGAATTGGTTATAGCCGGCAAAAAATCCGCGGTATTGGCGGATATGGTCCATGCCCATTCCGAGAGTTTCAGCCAGTAGCATTCAATAAGCTCTAGGATTTCGTCTTCATCGTGGAGCCCCTTCTTTATGTCATGAAGGTAATAGTGATACATATACTGGTCAAAGCGGCCGAGATTTATGGAGAGGGGATTTTACATGAGCACGCCGCCCATCTGGTAGAATCAGATCATCTGCAGCGCCTCGCGGAACGCCTCGGGCGGGAATTCCGGCACTTTCCGGCAGACGGCCGCAATTTCGCACAGCTCAGCCTTCCTTGCCCGGTCCTTTTCCCCTTTCGCCATTTCTTCCGCCTTGCCTGCGTAGCGGTGGGCGATGGCGATCCTGCCTTCGCTGCACAGGATGACGGAACGGTAGAACTCCATTTTTTCAAGGGCACCTGGCTCCAAGATGGCAAGCTTTGCCATCTTTTTGCGGCAGGTATCTATGATGCCGCGGAAGCCTTTCTTTAAAAGCACGTCCTGGTAGTCGGGCGTAATTTCCCCGACGGACTGGCACCATTTGGAATCGGTATCGACAATGCCGGTATCAACCGCAACTTTCGCTATTGACGGCGGAATCTGGCTTAAATAAGCCTCTTCCAGTGATTTCCCCTTCCAATAGTTGGAAATGTTTTTGCGCACGTATTTGCGCTGCTCGTCGGTCATTTCATAGGGATCCTGCATGCAGTCCGAAAAATGGTCCATTTCCCTGTCCACACAGGTACAGGAAAATTCCGGCGTCAGGATGCCGCATTTGCGGAATTCGCCGACGGCCCCGACAATAAGTTCGCCGGGAAAAATAGCAACGACCAGCTGCTCACATACGTCCTTAAAAGCCCTGGTGCGCCTTATGATAGGCGTCTTCCCCTCGGTCTTTTTATATGACTCAGTCAAGATGCGTGCGCGGTCGTATGAAATAGCCGGTTTGTTATTGACATATTCCTCTTTGGCGCATTTAATTCTCTCCGTAAGCATAACCCGTACCCCCCCCCAAATGCAATATTATTTTTTTTTTTTTTATGTCGAGGTCCGATATGTCCACTATCCTGTTCGTGGGGATCTTCATTTGTGTTTCATAGAGGAGGAGCAGGAGGAACAGGTTAATGAACCGGAGCCAACTGAGCCAGAGCCGGAACAGGTG
>JAJQDY010000091.1 GCA_021201965.1 Phascolarctobacterium sp. | reverse complement strand
TGGACTCTATTAAACTTTTACACGGATGTGTTCAACTTGCACTTGCAATTTTCGGGTATCATTTAATTAAATCTGCAAGCGTTTTCTTATAAAAAAAATCATGTGTCATATCATCGTATTCTGTCCACATTGGCAGTGTTTTACATATGGGTGCCCGTGGACATGGCGTGGCATCTTTTGCAAGACATGCAACAGCAGCCATAGATCCTTCCAAGGATTCCAGTATCTCGCCGACAGAATATTTTTCCGGCGGACGACAAAGTTTATATCCCCCGCCCCTGCCGTTGAGGCCTTCCAGGAATCCTTTGCGCACAAGTTCTTTCGTGATAATCTCAAGATATTTTTTGGAGATACCTTGGCGCTCGGCTATGTCCTTTAACGGGATATAACCATTACTCCGTTGTTCGGAAATATCAATCATAACACGTATCGCATATCTGCCTTTTGTAGAAATCATGACTATGCCCAGCTTTCAACAATTTTTACCTATTATACTATAAGGTGAATAGGCAGTTCAATAAAAACATAAACAAAATATCCACCTATTGATATAATAGGTAAATAGGCGTATAATAATTTATGAAATTTTCTTCAGGAGGACAGAAAATGCTATAAAACAATGGATTTATTTGAATAATGCAGCTACGACACCTGTAAAACAAGAGGTGTTTGAAAGTATGAAGCCATATTTTGCGGAAGACTACGGTAATCCATCAGGTTTTAGTAATTTTTCGGAACGGTCAAAAGATGCAATTGAAAAGGCGCGTGACACGATTGCCGGGCTCCTGGGGGCATCTGGGGAAGAGATTTATTTTACAAGCGGCGGAACGGAGTCTGACAATTGGGCTTTGAAGGCAATCGCTTTTGCAAACAGGAAAAAGGGAACCCATATTATCACGTCTAAAATTGAACATCATGCTATCCTACGTACCTGTGAGTGGCTGGGAAAAGCCGGGTTTGATGTTACTTATGTAAATGTTGATGAAAACGGTTTCGTTGACTCGAAAGAAATCCGGCGGGCAATCCGTTCGGATACGATTCTGATATCCGTTATGACTGCAAACAATGAGATTGGCACGATTCAGCCCATAAGAGAAATTGGGACGATTGCAAGGGAGCGTAAAATTCTATTCCATACTGATGCGGTTCAGGCTTATGGGCATATAGCGATTAACGTGAATGAATGCGGAATAGACCTGTTAAGTGCAAGTGGGCACAAGATAAACGGGCCGAAAGGTATTGGAATTTTATATATAAGGAAAGGCACAGTAATAGGGTCGTTCATGCACGGTGGGGAACAGGAACACGGCAGGCGGGCGGGAACGTACAATACGCCTGGAATTGTCGGATTTGGTAAGGCGACAGAACTTGCACAGGCGTCACTTGCCACAAGAAGCACCTTTGAGTCTGAACTGCGGGACTATTTGATTGACCGTATAATTGCGGAAATTCCGTATAGCAGGCTTAATGGGCATAAGACAAAACGTCTTCCGAATAATGTTAATATCAGTTTCAAGTATGTTGAAGGCGAATCCATGCTGATCATGCTGGACCAGAAAGGCATCTGCGCATCCGGCGGTTCCGCCTGTACCTCTGGCTCACTTGATCCGTCCCATGTACTGTTGGCAATCGGACTGCCACATGAAATTGCGCACGGTTCCTTGCGCATTACGCTGTCTGAAGAAGCGACCAAAGAAGAAGTTGACTATGTTGTGGAAGAATTAAAAAAGATTGTACAACGTCTGAGGAGCATGTCTCCGCTGTATGAAGATTTTATAAAGGAGAAAAAAGAAAATGTACAGTGAAAAAGTGATAGATCATTTCAATAAACCCCGTAATGTAGGCGAAATTAAGAATTCTTCCGGCATTGGCACGGTAGGAAATGCAAAATGCGGAGATATTATGCGTATGTACCTGAATATAGACGATAACGGCATTATCAGGGACGTAAAATTTAAAACTTTCGGCTGCGGAGCGGCAATCGCCACAAGCAGCATGGCGACGGAACTGGTTAAAGGAAAAACAATACAGGAAGCCCTTAATGTAACGAACAAGGCAGTTATGGAAACACTTGACGGACTCCCTCCTGCAAAGGTACATTGCTCGCTTCTGGCAGAGGAAGCTATCCATGCGGCACTGTGGGATTATGCAGAAAAGAACAACATCAGGATTGAAGGACTTAAAAAACCCGTCAATGATGTTGAAGAATCTGAAAAATATGATATCTGAAGATATTGAGGGAAAAAATGTATGGAGTAAAAGACAATATAGCAGAGCTTATCGGCGAAACGCCACTGTTAAAGGCAACCCGTTATGCTGAAAAGGCGGGAATAAAAGATGCAACTATTCTTGCAAATCTTGAATATTTTAATCCGGATGGTTCAGCTAAGGACAAGATTGCCTTGGCAATGATTGAGGATGCCGAACGGCGCGGGAAGTTAAAGCCCGGGGCGACGATTATTGCGCCGACAAGTGAAAATGCAGGAATCGGTCTTGCAGCTGTTGCTGTCGCCAGGGGATATAATGCATTTTTACGCTGCCTGAAACAATGAGCGCTGAAAGAAGAAATTTGCTGAAAGCTTATGGTGCAAGCCTTATGCTGACGGAAGGTGCGCAAGGGATGAAGGGGGCCATTGCCAAAGCGGATGAACTGGCTCATGAAATAAAAGGAAGTGTCATTTTAGGACAGTTTGTCAACCCGGCAAACCCGGCAATTCATAAAGCTACTACAGGTCCCGAAATCTGGAAACAGACAGGCGGACAGATGGATATTTTTGTTGCCGGCGTGGTAACAGACGGAACAATCACAGGCGTAGGGAAATATCTGCGTGAAAAAATCCGAATATTAAGATTGTCACCGTGGAACCGGCGGACAACCCCGTACTATCGAAAGGTATGGCCGGAACACATAAAATCCATGGCATTTAGGCCGGTTTTATACCGGATATGTTGGACACGGAGATCTATGGCGAGGTTCTGGCTATAGAAAATGAAGATGCCTTTTCAGAGAGGAAAGCGTTTGCCGTTTCTAAGGTAATTCTTGTGGGGATTTCATCCGGCGCGGCGTTGAAAGCTGCCTCTATTCTTGCCGCAAGGGCAGAGAATACCGGGAAAACTATTGTAGCTGTGCTTCCGGATTCTGGGGACAGGTATTTGTCTACACCGCTGTTTAGAAATTAAACTTTCTAATATTCGAGGTTTTCGTTATTATGCTGAAGCGCCTGCAGCGTTTTTGATGCAGGCGTTTTTTTTCCCAACGAGATTGTTGCAATGAAAGCAAACTAATGATATAATAACTAAGCTTGTATGTAGCAATATATACTTCTTCTGCTCCCTGACGGGGGCCAAAGTCCAAAGGAGGAGGTGATTTCGTGAATAAATACGAAGTCATGTACATCGTTAAACCGATCGAAGAGGAAGCTTTTGAGGCAGTTGTCAGCAAGTTTGAGAACCTTATCACTGCAAACGGCGGCACTGTGGAAAAAACTGACCGCTGGGGCAAAAAACGTCTTGCGTATAAAATCCAGAAACTGCAGGAAGGGATATATGTTCTTGTAACCTTCACTGCCGGGCCCGTAGCAGTAAAAGAGCTTGATCGTGTTATGAAGATTACTGACGAAGTAATCAGGTACATGGTTGTAAGAAAAGGTGAATAGGTATGAATAGAGTTATATTATTAGGGCGTTTGACACGCGATCCTGAAGTACGCTACACTCAGACCGGGAAGGTAGTCTGCCAGTTCACACTTGCGGTTGACAGGCAGTTTTCCAACCAGGAAGGACAGAGGGAAGCAGATTTCATTCCCGTGGTAGTGTGGGGAAAAACAGCAGAATTATGTGGGAATCATCTCACCAAAGGACAGAGGGCCCTTGTTGAGGGCCGTCTGCAGATCCGCAGCTATGAGGCAAAAAACGGTACCAACCGCTGGGTAACCGAGGTTATTGCAAATAACTTTGAGTTTGTTGAACCAAAAAGAAGCGACAGTGGCAGCCATGCTAATGCTGATGAACCTAAAAGCGACCTGGGCTCCTTTGGAGCCCAGGTCCCCTTTGATGAAGAAATCCCGTTCTAATTTAAGGGAGGTTATGTAATGAAACGCAAAAGAGGCAGAAGGCCAGGAAGGAAAGTCTGCAACTTCTGTGTCGATAAGGCAGAGGATATTGATTACAAGGATGTAGCTAAGTTGCGTCGGTATATCACAGAACGCAGCAAAATCCTGCCGCGCCGGATTTCCGGAACCTGTGCTAAGCACCAGCGCCAACTGACCGTGGCAATTAAGCGTGCACGTAATGTTGCACTGATCCCGTTTATTGTAGAGTAGGCAATAAAAATAAGCCGGATACTTTTTGAGTATCCGGCTTATTTTTACAGACGCTTATCCGAAAAGGAATTCGTTATATCCTTCTGGCAGAAGACCGAAAGCTGCAGCAGCAGCGTAGGCAGAAAAGAGCACAACCAGCAGAAATGCACATGCATGTGGGTAATCCTTTTTGCGTACGCAGTAATAAAGGCCGCGCAGGCATATTATGGTAATAACCACCCACATAAGGGGTGATACCTGGTGGGAAAATCTTTCGAAAGACATGGGCAGCTGATCCTTTCCCGTAAATAACAAAGCACCTGCCGCGGCAGGTGTAATATCCAATGGTGCCTCAGCCCAGAATCGAACTGGGGACACAAGGATTTTCAGTCCTTGCTCTACCAATTGAGCTACCGAGGCATTGCGCCCCGGATAGGATTGACCTGTACCATAAGCCGCAGGCGATATGATTTTGGCAAGTATGGTGGGCGCTGACGGGATCGAACCGCCGACATTCTGCTTGTAGGGCAGACGCTCTCCCAGCTGAGCTAAGCGCCCGTTTAATGGTGACCGGTGGGGGAATCGAACCCCCGATACCGCCGTGAAAGGGCGGTGTCTTAACCGCTTGACCAACCGGCCACAAAGTTGGTGACCCATGTAGGCCTCGAACCTACGACACCCTGATTAAGAGTCAGGTGCTCTACCAACTGAGCTAATGGGCCGTAGTCATATTACCTGCATATAATACATGATTTTTGGCTTTTTGGCAAGAGTTTTTTTATAGTCCGCAAAAAAAAATTGACTAGCCCTGCCGAAAAGCATAAAATAAAAATGATGAGTTATCCTGAAAAAAAGAATTAACGGAGGAACTATTTATGAGATACAACATTGCAGTCATCGGCGGCGGTCCGGCAGGCATTTCCGCAGCCGTTACGGCATCTAGCAAGGGCCGCAGGGTTATTTTATTTGAAGCCCATGGATTCAGTCCGCGTCTGCGCAGCGTGGCGAAGGTTACCGATTATATGGGAATTCCTGACATGTCAGGAAGCCAGTTGATGGATACTTTTGTAAATCATCTGCGCAAAATGGACGTTGATATAATAGAAGAAAAAGTAGTATTTCTTAAGGAAGAGGAGGATTATTTCGCGCTGCAGACCAATAGCGGTAACTTCGAAGCCGAAGCGGTAGTCCTGGCAACGGGGATATCAAGATCCGACCTGCTTACCGGCGAAAGGGAGTTTTTAGGTAAGGGTGTGGCGTATTGCACTCATGGCTGCACGGAGAATTTTAAGGGAAAATGCGTGGCGGCAATAGCTACCGTTCCTAATATAATGGATGAAGTTGAAAAACTGGCCGAAGTCTGTAAGCATGTATATTTCTTCCCGTGCTACAGTGGGTTTGTTCCGCCGAAAAATAAAAACATCACCGTTGTGCTGGAAGCACCTACGGAAATTACCGGTACGACCCAGGTTACCGGGCTACGTACAGAAAATAACTATTTCAACCTGCAGGGTGTATTCATGTTCCGGGCCAGCGATCCTCTGAGCAGTTTCCTTCCGGAGCTGCAGATAAAGGGACGTAGCATTTATGTAGATGACCAGGCCCAGACCAATATTGAAGGAGTTTTTGCGGGCGGGGACTGTACCGGGCAGCCCTGGCAGTGCAACCGTGCTGCAGGACAGGGGCAAAAAGCTGCACTAAGTGCCATCCGCTATTTGTCACTGCGCGATGCGGGAATTAAATATTAAGATACTTTATGGCATGTTAATGACGCATTTGGAGGAAAGAGGATGCTAGATCTGAAATTTATCCGCAAGAATGCGGAGCTTGTCGTGGAAGCGGTAAAAAAGCGCAACGGCGTGCTGGACCTTACAGAATTTCTGGAATTGGACAAAAAACGCTGCGAACTGACCCAGCAGGTTGAGACCATGAAACACGAGCGTAACAGCGCATCGCGAGAAATAGGCCGCCTGAAGAAAATTAGTGCCGATACTGCCGGCCAGATGGCTGCAGTACGCGAACTTGATGAAAAGATTGCAGGTGTCGATAAAAATCTCCGCGTTATTGAAAGCCGCCTGAAGGAGATCCAGCTTACAATCCCCAATATTCCTGCAGACGATGTGCCTATAGGAAAAGATGACAGTGATAATCCCGTAGTGCGCACCTGGGGCGAACCGGGGAAATTCGATTTTGAACCCAAACCTCACTGGGATGTGGGGAAAGGGCTAAATATCCTTGACTTTGAGCGAGGGGTAAAGGTTTCGGGAACCCGCTTCGTATTTTACCGGGGATTGGGATCCCGGCTGGAGCGTTCCATTATAAGTTTTTTCCTTGACGTGCATACACAGAAACACGGTTATACAGAATTTTTCCCGCCATTTATCGTTAATGGTGCCAGTATGCAGGGAACCGGACAACTGCCAAAATTTGCCGAGGATATGTTTAGGCTTGAAAACGCTGACATGTACCTTATTCCAACGGCTGAAGTGCCTGTCACTAATTACCACCGTGATGAGATTTTAAACGGCGCTGAACTGTCGTATCTTTATACCGCATACAGTGGATGCTTCCGTGCGGAGGTAGGCGCCGCCGGGCGTGATACCCGCGGGCTTATCCGCATGCACCAGTTTAACAAGGTAGAGCTGGTGAAGTTCACAAAACCGGAGGAATCCTGGAAAGAGTTAGACAAGCTCACCCATGACGCAGAGGAAGTGCTGCAGATGCTGAAACTGCCATATCGGGTGATAAGGCTGTGTACGGGGGATTTGGGATTTAGTTCGGCTACCACATATGACCTTGAAGTATGGCTGCCTGCGGCAGGCTGTTACAGGGAAATTTCTTCCTGTTCCAATTTCCTGGATTTCCAGGCCCGCCGCGCGAATATCCGCTTCCGCCGGGATAACAAATCCAAACCGGAATACGTACATACATTAAACGGCAGCGGGGTCGCCGTAGGAAGAACCGTAGCCGCCATTTTGGAGAACTATCAGCAGGCGGATGGCAGCGTTATCGTACCTGAGGTATTGCGTCCATATATGGGTTGTAATATTATCCGGATACCCGAAAAAATTAAATAGATAAAAAGTTTAATATATACGTATAGGGGAAGTCTGAAAGAGTGCAGCAATGCACTCTTTTATTTTTATAAAAAAATCTGAAAAATAGTGAATCGAAAATTGCAAGTGCAAGTTGAACACATCCGTGTAAAAGTTTAATAGAGTC
>JAJQDY010000036.1 GCA_021201965.1 Phascolarctobacterium sp. | reverse complement strand
AATGCAATAATATATATTTTTATTTTATATAGTTAATTATACTACACGGGCAAAAAAAATGAGCGGCAACATGAAGTTACCGCTCATTTTAATTTTCAGGATTATCTCCTTGCAGGGCCGTGACCGCCGCCTGGCATCTGCTGCTGATGCTGCTGTCCGCTTCGGTTGCCGCCTGACCTGCTCGGGCCGTGGCTACCGCCTGGACCCCTGTCATTACGGCCTGAGCCGCCAGGACCTCCAGGGCCTACTGGACCTCTATCATGACGACCTGGTCCTCCAGGAGCGCCAGGTGCCATATGGTGTCCCGGACCTCCGGGGCCGCCAGGACCCGGACGAAGCGGACGTGGCATCGGTGGTGGGAGTGGGGGTGGCTCATGGTGATGATGGTGATGATGTCCGAAGAGAATGTCAAGAATCAGGGAATAGTCCACGGATTCAGGCTGCTCAACCGTAAATGCTGTAAATGCGCCGAGTGCTTTCGGAGGCTGGCCGTTGCCGAGGCCTCCTGGACCTTTGCCACTTTTTCCGCCGTGGCCGTTCTTTACACCGCTGATCACACTTGGATTACGCGGACCATGCTTATTGTCTTTTTTGCCTCCATGCCCTTTTTTGTCAGGACAGCGACGATCATCATCGCGCTTGCCAATTTTATGGCCGTCCAGCTTGGGACCTGACTTAAAGGTGCCAGGCATAACATCCTTGGCAATGACAATCTCATGACTGTCCGGGAAAGCCTTGGCTACCTGGATTTCGGCTGCGTTTGCAGTCATTCCTCCGAAAAGGGCCGTTCCCGCAAGAATTGTCGCGAGCCCTAGTTTTCTCATTTCGTGTCCTCCTTTATTTTTAAGCATTATAGCTGAAAATACTCAACCATTACGCTCTTTCTCAATTTAATCTTAGCATCCGCTATTTTTGCAGTCAACAATTTCATTATGTTTTTATTGTGTCATTTTTAAACCCGTACGGCTGTAATACGGGTGCTATGTAAAAAAAGTACCCACTTATGAAAAGTGGGTACTTTACTGTTAATTATATTCTGGCTCCGCCGCCAGGCTGCCGACGCTGCTGCTGGCCGCCGCGGTTACCGCTCGGGGCTTTCTGTGCGCTTGGGGCTTTCTGTCCGCCGCCAGGGCCTCCGGGTCCTTTGCTCGGGCCATGATTGCCGCTGGGTCTCTTGTCGTGGTGATCAGGGCCGCCGCCCGGACGGGGTGGACGTGGTTCTGGTGGTGGTGGGGGTGGTGGCTCATGGTGATGGTGATGATGCCCGAAGAGAAGGTCAAGCAGCCAGGAGTACTGCTGCTGCGGCTCTTCGAAACTAAATGCCACTGCACTCATCTGGAATCCTAGACCTCTCATTGTGGAACCTCCGAGGCCTCCGTTACGGCCGCCTCTTCTGTTGTTGCGTCTGCCTTCCCTGCCACCGCCTATTCTGTCGCGCCGGTCATCACTGCCGCCGGGACCACGCATTTCATTACCGCCACTGCCTCTGTCGTTCCTGCCAATCTTCGGCCCGTCCATCCTTGGCCCGAACTTGAAGGCGTCAGGCATAACATCCTTGGCAATGACAATCTCATGACTGTCCGGGAAAGCCTTGGCTACCTGGATTTCGGCTGCGTTTGTAGTCATTCCTCCGAAAAGGGCCGTTCCCGCAAGAATTATAGCGAGCACTAGTTTTCTCATTTCGTGTCCTCCTTTATTTTTAAGCATTATAGCTGAAAATGCTCAACCATTACGCTCTTTCTTAATTTAATCTTAGCATCCGCTATTTTTGCAGTCAACGATTTCATTATGTTTTTATTGTGTCCTTTCAAAAAAAGAAACTCCCTTAAAGCAAGTAAGAAAGCGCTTTTCAGGCTTTTCCTTTTTTGAAAACGCACCATTCCCCGCCTTTAAGGCAGGCGCACAGAATCACGGACATGGGTAAAAAAAGTACCCGCCTATGAAAAGCGGGTACTTAAGTAATTAATTATTTCCTCGGACCTCCGAGGCCTCCAGGACCGCCAGGGCCTCCGGGACCTCCGGGGCCGCCAGGACCTTCAGGACCCTTATGTTTGGGTGGTTTCTTGTGTTTCGGTGGTTTAGGTGGTTTGCTATGTCCGCCGGCATTGATAACGATATCATAATTCTGCCTGTCGTTCATGCCGATAACCATCATTTTTTTCGGGCCGGGTTTGCCATTTTCCTCTACCTTGCCTGGTTTAGCTTTCTCTTCTACCTTACCTGGTTTGCCCTTCTCTTCATTCGGGCCTGGTTTGCCTTTTTCTTCTACCTTCTTGCCTGGTTTTTCATTCTCAAGCTGTGCAGCAGGACCTGGTTTATGTGGCTCGTTCTTGTTATCTTTTGTGATAACAATGGCGTAGTCCTGTGGGAAAGTCTTGGCAACCTGTACTTCAGATGCTTCCGCGCCTAAAGCAAAAAGAGCCGTTCCCGCAAAAATCGTGGCGAGTACTAATTTCTTCATTTCGTATCCTCCTTGTTTTAATTGCTGAAATCCAAATATATAGTAGATATTGCTCAGCTTTCTTAACTTAATATTAATACTAAGGATATGCCCCGTCAATGTCCCGAGATATATTTTTATTGTGTTGTCATGCGCAGGAATTGAAATATTAAAAGCAAGAAGCAGTACCGCACAAATGGCAGCGCCTTATGCCCAATATCTAGTATGTCAGGCTCTCGGCGCCATCTTCAGTAATGAGGATGGTATGCTCCCACTGAGCCGAAAGGCCGCCGTCACAGGTATAGACGGTCCAGCCGTTTCCTTCATCTATAAAGATATCCTTTTTCCCTTCATTAATCATGGGTTCGATGGTAAGGACCATGCCTGGCACAAGCAGCATGCCCGTGTCCTTCCTACCCACATGGCACACGAATGGTTCCTCGTGGAAATCATTGCCCACGCCATGGCCGCCGAACTCCTCCACTACGGAATAGCCGTGCTTCCTCGCAAAGGGGGCTATGGCCGCGCCGATGTCGCCTAAAAACCCCCATCCTTTTGCGGCTTTTATGCCAAGGTTCAGGCATTCCTTCGTTATGGCGACAAAGTCCCTTTCCCTTCTGTCCACCTTTCCCAGTATGAACATGCGGGAAGCGTCGGCGTAATAGCCCTCGTAAATGGTTGACACGTCGACGTTCACGATATCCCCGCTCCTTAAGATATCCCTGCTGCTCGGGATGCCGTGGCACACCTGGTCATTTATGGACGTACAGCAGCTTTTGGGATAGCCGTAAAAACCGAGCGGTGCAGGGACGGCCCCCTTCGACATTGTAAAATCGTAGACGATTTTATCTATTTCCTCCGTGGTCATGCCGACCCGGATTTTTTCCCCGACAAGATCGAGGAGCGCCGTATTTATGACACATGCCTTCCTGATCCCTTCAATCTGCGCAGGGGTCTTTATGAGTTCCCGCCCGGGGACCAGGCATCCCTTTTCCTTAAAGTAATTTATTTTATCATCAAGCGGCTTATGGCATTCCCCGTGGGGCCTTCCGCTGCCACACCAGCATTCTTCCACAATATCACCTTCACGGTAAAGGGCACCCGCCTTTTTCACGGGTGCCCATTTTAATTATTCCTTGAATGCCTTAAGAACGGAACTTAAGACACTGCCTTCGCCGTCTCCGCCTACCATTTGGGCAGCGAGCGTCTGCACAACCTTGGTCATCATGCCGGTCAGGATGTCTTTTTTGCCGCTGTCCCCGGAAACGAGGGCATCAAAATCCTTTTTCAGCTCGGGATCGTTATTTATGGTATCCATTACCATTTTGGCTATAGTTGCGGCGCTGTCGCCAGTCAGTTTATCGAGTATTGACATGATTATGCCTCCTTAATTTTTATTACATTTATTCTAACACAATTTATACTTAAAATAAATATTCTGCTCCGGCGCCATTTGTGGTAAAATTATCCTGGAATTAAGGAGGAAAAATGGAAGCCTATTTAATGCAATTCCTGGATCTCATACTGCATCTGGATAAATACCTGCCGGCAATAATGTCCGCCTACGGCCATTTCATATACGCCATATTATTTTTTGTCGTCTTCTGCGAGACGGGCCTTGTGGTAACGCCGTTCCTGCCCGGGGACTCGCTGCTATTTGCCTGCGGCGCCCTTGCCGCCGCGGCGCCTGAAGGAATAGACATAGCCATTGTGATCCCGGTCTTCCTTACGGCCGCGATTTTAGGCGACGCCTGCAACTATTTCATAGGGGAAAAGTTCGGCACGGCCCTCCTTAATGCGGAACATTCACTGATAAAGAAGGAACACATCAAAAAGGCCTCGGATTTTTACGCAAAGCACAGCAACAAGACCATCTTCCTCTGCCGCTTCGTCCCCATCATGCGCACCTTCGCGCCCTTTGTAGCGGGCATAGGGAAAATGAAATACCTGACCTTCGCCAAATACAATGTCCTGGGCGGCCTCACATGGGTCATCCTCTTTGTCGGTGCCGGGTACTTTTTCGGCAACATCCCCGCCATAAAGAATAATTTCACCATAGTGGTCATGGGGATCGTCTTCGTATCCATCCTGCCAATGGTCATTGAAATTATCCGCGGCAGGAAATAACACGCAAAATATAAAGCCATTCCGCTTTAAGCGTAATGGCTTTTTTATTTTCCTTTATTTAAAAAAGTTCCAGCATTTTTTCCTCTGCAAGAAGGAACTTCTCCTCCCAGTCGCTGCAGTAACCGGCGCCGCCCTGGGCACAGTCGGGCTTTCCGCCGACGCATCCGCCAAAGGTTTCATTTAAGACCTTTATAAGGCTCCTGCAGTCGGCATCCGTATCCTTTCCAGCAACAACCATATAGTCCAGCCTTTCGCCGATGGTAAAGATTACGCTCACGGTTTTTGGGAGATCTTCCACCATTGGCAGGAGGATTTTCGCGGCCTTCTGGTTGGTATCCGTAACCACGATAAGCTGTCTGACGTTTTTCGTCCTTTTCGCATCAACCGCCCCGTCAAGCTTTATGGCAAGGAGCGCCGCACTTTTTCCATTAAGCTCTTCATTTATGGAAGCGATTTCTTCCTTTAATTTAATGATCCTCTTGGGGACGTCATCGGGTTTTGAGGAAAGCTCCGCCCCCGCTTCAAGGATGAGCTTATTCTTTAATGCCGCATCCTTAAAGGCGCGCATCCAGCAGGCAAATTCCAGCCTCTGCCACTGTTTATGGTGCTCGTACCTCATGATTTTACGCTGCCGAACATGCCGGTATAAGGGGGATGCGTCCCGCAGCATGTGCAGATATCCGCATCGCGCACGGAAACCAGCCTCAGGGTTCCCTCTATTTTGCTGTTGAATTTCCGCATGGGAAGCTTCGCCGCTTCAGCGCTGTCCATATAGTCAACGGTCACGGGCCTGTTCTCCCAGATGATTTCATTGGTGAAGAGCGCGGCCTTTGCCAGTTCCTCTTCCGTAAGCTCCTTATCGAGGTCTATAGTCACCAGGTCCTCGCTCATGTGAAAGCCGATGTTATTTGCGCCGAAAAGCTTCCAACAGGCGTAGGAAAGAAGATGCTCCCCGAGATACTGCTGCATCCTGTCAAGGCTCACGTTCCAGTCGATTTCCGCCTTTACCTTGTCGCCAACGTTAAGCGGCCCGTCGCACTCGTGGTAGATTTTCCCGTCCCTTTCGCTGACGTGACTTACCTTTACGCCGCCGATGGTCCCCCTGTCGCTCAGCTGCCCGCCGCCTTCAGAAAAGAGCACGGTCCCGTCAAGCTCGTTAAATATTTCCCATTTTCTTCCATGCAGGATATCCCGCAGGCCTCGCAGGCCCTCAGCATTGAATCCACTTCATAAAGTTTTTCCGTCATGATTTTCCCTCATTTTCTTCTTTTTTTCTTCTTCTTTTTCCGGTTTTTCCCTCGCAGGCTTTTTATTGTATTCCTGCATGACAAGGTCCATATCTTCCTTAAGCCACATTTCCACGGCATCAGCCACGGTTTTTACGGCTTTTTCCACCGCCTCCTTTTCCCCTTCGGAAAATGTGGTGAGCACGTAATTTATGACAACGCGCGTGTCGTGGACGGGATGCCCGATACCGATCCGAAACCTTGGGAATTCATCCGTCCCCAGATGCTCCAGGATAGAATTTATCCCGTTATGTCCGCCAGAGCCGCCCTTTTTCCTGATCCTCACATAGCCCGCCGGAAGGTCCATGTCGTCATGGATAACCGCTATGTCTTCCGGGGCAACCTTGTAGAAATTCGCATATTCGGCGACGGCCATGCCGCTCAGGCTCATATAGGTGACCGGCTTTATGAGGAGCACTTTTTCCCCTGCCCGGTATTCGGCGCATTCCGCGCCCCGGTCCGCTTTGGAAAAGGACACCCCCCAGCGGCGAGCGAGCTCGTCCGCCACCATGTAGCCGATATTATGCCTTGTATTCCAGTACTCCCGTCCCGGATTCCCGAGACCCGCTATTATCTTCATACAGTCTCCTTATGGAAAAGACCTACGTACCGGCAGACCTTACTATTATTTGTAGGTTGCGTAAAGCTGGCTTACTGACCACTCGTTGTAGATCCTGAGCACCGTTTCCGCAAAGATGGGCGCAACGGAGAGGACCTTTATTTTCTCGTGGCGCTTTTCAGGCGGCAACGGGATGGTATTCGTAACGACAAGTTCCGTTATGGAGGAATTTGCTATCCGCTCAAGGGCTGGATCAGTCAGCACCGCATGAGTGCAGCAGGCGTAAACGTCGGTTGCCCCAAATTTCTTTAAGGACGCAGCGGCTTCAGTAAGTGAGCCTGCCGTATCAACCATATCGTCAACCATGATGGCCATCATGCCTTCAACATCGCCTATAAGGTTCATGACTTCCGCAACGCCGGGGTGCGAACGGCGCTTATCGACTATTGCAAGGGGCGCACCGAGCTTTTCCGCAAAGCCCCTTGCGCGCGCCACGCCGCCAAGGTCCGGCGACACTACAACCACGTTCTTTAAATTCTTGTCGTAGATATATTCCGCAAGCAGCGGGCCGCCCGGCATATGGTCAAATGGGATATTGAAGAATCCCTGGATCTGTGCCGCATGGAGGTCGATGGTAACGACGCGGGTGATTCCCGCCGTCTCGAAAAGGTCCGCCATAAGTTTCGCGGTGATGGGTTCGCGTCCCCGCGCCTTCCTATCCTGCCGTGCATAGCCGTAATAGGGGACAACGGCCGTAATGTGCCGTGCTGACGCCCTTTTAAAGGCATCCGCCATAATAAGCAGCTCCATGACGTTATCGTTTACTATGGGGCCGCAGGTCGGCTGCACGATGAATATGTCCTTACCGCGCACGCTCTCATTGATCATGACCTGGATTTCACCGTTATTGAAACGGTTGATTACCGCATCGCCCACGGTAGTACCGAGATAGCTCGCAATTTCCCGGGCAAGGTCCGGATTCGCGTTGCCGGTAAAGATCCTAAACTTGTTTTCGTCGGAAAGCATTTTACCCATCCCTCCAATAAATTAAAAGCTAATTTTACGAAAATTGCAAGTGCAAGTTGAACACATCCGTGTAAAAGTTTAATAGA